>JBARSG010000412.1:0-8736 GCA_049644625.1 Desulfobacterales bacterium
CTAATCTGTTGCTCCTTAAGGAGTTTCGAAACCTCAGCCACAATTCCGATACGGTCTTTAACCAGAACGATTAACCGGAAACTTCCCTCATCTACACCGATGGCACGGAGCAGAACCTCCATAACATCGGTGGTCGTGATGATTCCTACAAGCTTTTCCGCTTCCATGACCGGCAGAGCGCTGATCCGGTTTTCCTGCATGATGAGTGCGGCACTTTCAATGGTAGTGCCGGATGATATGGTGATGATCTTTTTTGACATGATCATTTCAACAGTCAACTGAGTTAACAGATAATTCAGCTCATGAACGCTGAGAGTTGTGGCCGGAGAGGCCCAGCTCTGCTTAACATCTCTGTCCGAGACCATTCCCAGCAGTTTTTCATTTTTATCCACTACCAGGAGGTGGTTGATCTTTTTTTCGTCAATAATATCTTTGGCTTTTATTATGGTTGTATCAGGGGGTACAGTTACAAGGTATGTATTCATAACACGACCGACGTACATAGAGTCCACCTCCTTTACGTGATAAAAACAGCCTTAACGAAAAAAATTATACCAGTTTTAAGTACAACAAGAAAGAACAATTATTTATTTAATTCTACGTTGTTTAAACAAAATCGTCCTTCCTCGGCATAATCTATGGCATGGAAAAAACTTTCTTTTTCATATAAAACCTGATGATATTGTATGGCCTGCAATATTTTACAATCTTTGGCACATTTTTCTTTAGGTTGATTTTTCTTGTGACAATTTGCACATGGAGAAGAAATCATAATACCCCCCTCTGTTATGCTGTTATTATAATGAGACCTTTGCAAAACATCCCCTTTTGCCCAATTCCGGCGCCTGCCCCGTGAAATGCGCAGCCTATTTCTCTGGGGTCAGGCTCAAATTTTAACCCGCCACCGAACTTTTGTGGGTTAACCCTCGAAATACTCAATGTATTCCTCTGGTTAAAATTTTCACCTTCCTTGGCCTTGAACCCCGGTTAAATATAAAATACGGATTTAACTGGGCAGGCAAAATTGAACATTTTTCAAAGGTCTCATAATGAAAAACCATTCCCTTAAAGTTTAATTACAAATAATTTGCCGGTTTGACTGTAAAACTTAAACAAACTTTATATCAAGATAACGCTACAGTTGCTGAGTTTCTCCGGTGGTCTTTTTCTGGTCCTGAAAAACCTCACAGTTCTTACACCAATTGCGCATGTTCCCTTTCCTAAAGATTTCCGTGCAGACTTCACGATAATATTGCATTTTTGGATCTTTAGGACAGGTTATAAATGTTTTGTCCATCTATTCTTTCCTTAGATTTTATGATACTTTCATAATTATTAATATCTAAATCATGTTTTTTGATATTAATATAAAAGAAAGTGTCTTGTGTGTCAAGTAAAAAGACACCACAATATATTGAGGTGATTGTTAAAATGTCAGTTAAGCAGGCCATGTGGAGTTGTTCTGCTTACAACGCCGGGGCGTATGAAAAAATTGCTTGTTATTTCATGGTGTTGTATAAAATCTGAGATGTGTGATAAGGAGATGTAAAATGTAAAGGAGCCCTCATACCGGGCCTGATAATAAACGGAGATGATAAAAATGATAGTAAGTTTATGCCGGAGCCATTATTTTTCGATTCTTTTGGTCACCGGTTTAATCATTAACCAGCGTTTTATTTTTTGAGTGATTCTTTTTAAAAGCCACTCTTGGGCCTCCGGACTCGCTTTGTCAGCTATTTGATCAGCGAGTGTAACATCACCTGCCTGGTACCGCATATATACTTCACTCATATGCATCTCTAAATCAGCGGACAAATATTTTGCATAAGCCAGAGCAAGTTGCCAGTGGGCAAAAGTTTCTGATTCATCGCATTTTTCTACAAGAGCTTGAGGATGTCCAATTTTAGACTCAAGTCTGATAATAAAATTTATTGTCTGGGGGAGACGCAGCCATTGGGGAGCGGATTTGTTTTTAGGACGCCCCACAGCCTTCCAAAAATCTGTTAAGCAAAGTAGATCATTCTTTACCTTAATTTTTTGACCGCTGTAGTTTAGATCAAATTTTTTATAAACCATAATTTCCCTTTTGTTTCCTGATCTCCTTTTAATCCATAGGTAAAAAAATAATAAATTTGGGTTTTTCAGACACATTATATTTAATATATAGTTAGGTTGGGTGTCAAATGCGGAATGTTATCTTGTTTGACACGGATGCGCCGTTATTATAAAATTATATTCCAATAGATAGTTATCAAACAGATGGAAAGGAGTTATATATGCTGAAAAGAATTTTGGTTTTATTGATACTGCCGTTTGTTCTTCTGGCGTGTAAAGAGAATTCCCTCAACCTTAAAATCCGGTTTCATCAAGTTCAGGGGCTGAAGCAAGGAAATCGAATCATTTTTGGGCAAAATCATATCGGCACCGTCAAAAATCTGTTTTATTCTGATGAAGCTTTTTTCATTGTCGATATTGCTATAAAAAAAGATTTTGCTGGCCACGCCACAGAGCATTCCAGGTTTTTTATCATTACTGATCCCCAGCACAAGGAGAATAAGGCCGTTGAGATGATCCAGATCCGTAATGGCGGAAAACTGTTACAAAATAATGCGACAGTAGAAGGTTCCACCGAAACTTTAGTCTTTTTTTATCAGCTTTTTGGTGGAATTGAGAACGGGCTTAAAGATTTTGAAAAACAGTTTGAACAATTCTCGAAAGACTTGAAAAGTATTCCGGAAAGCCAAGAATTCAAAAAGCTTGAAAACGAATTGCAGCGCCTGTCAGAAGAGATGAGGCGATCCGGCCAATCGGTTCGACAAAAGATAAAGGAGGAATTACTGCCGAAACTCAAAGAAGAGATGGAAAAACTCAGAAAACGGTTGCACGAGTTCGGTCGTGAGGATGAGATGAAACCTCTTGAAATCGAAATGGAAAAAATTCAAAATATATAACCTTATAATTTCTTCATGAAAAACAAGAAACCTTGCATCGCCAAAAGGTAATGTGCTATGATATAGAATCAGCGTATAATAATAAAGCAGGGTTGCTAAAATGACGGAAAAAGTTTTTATTTACAAGGATAATAAGGCGATAATTATTTGCCCTAAATGCGAAAAATCAAAGACAATAGACGTATCCGAAGAATTGGGTTCCAAATACTTGGTCCGGACAAACCCCGCAAGCGGAACCGGCCTGCCACCTGAGTATAGAGCATACAGCTCGGAGGGAATCAAAACGGATTGAAAATATTGATTAATTGAGAGCAATTATGGATGTTAAAAAACGGCTAAAAAACTTGTTAGAGACGGCGGAGCTTTATCGATCCCAGGGATTATTATTCGAGGCAAAGGGGAAATATGAAGATGCAGCAGCCTTAATTCAGGAAACCGGGTTAATAAAAGATGGGCAAAACCTGATAGACATTATTTCAAAGAAAATTGATGCCGTAAAAAAAGAGATTGAAAGAATAGAAAAGCAACCCACATTACCTGAAGTGTCAGAAAAAGATCAGGATGTTATCAAGGAACTATTCTCTGAAACAACAGGAAAAGACAAAGATGAGGCAACTCTTGAAGGAGCCATAACACTGGCCAAGTTCGGTCAGTTCGATAGAGCTTTAAAAGATTTAAACGAGTTGTTAAAAAAAGCTCCTATCCGAATGAATGCTGCTAAAAATATTTTGCGTTGTCATATGGCACGTACTTCCATAGAGGACGCTGTTGTTCAATTTCAGAAATGGCAGTCAAGCGACATTTTTACAAAGAGCCAGTTGATAACAATCCGTCTGTTTCTTGAAGTTTTCCGTTTCGATAACTTTAAAGAAAATATTTCCCTGCAATTAAAGAATCCCGCAGATGTTGAAAAGCTTGAGATAACCAATGGCAAGGTTCCGGATATCTGTTCCATGATAATAACTTTGGTTGATGGGCCGTTAGAGGGAGTGACATTTGTTCTTGATGTCCGTTTTCAAATAGGAAATGTAATCACTTTATTCATCGAAGGCCACAAAGAAGAGTTGCTGGAAAGTTTTGAGGTTGGCAAAACTCTTGATAATCTGCAGTTTAATACCACTATTGCCATATTTAAAGGTAAAGGTGTTGTTGCTGAAAAGATAAGGATTGATTCCGGGTCCAGGCGGGGAAATTACAGGGTCGACATACAGGTTATGAGTTCATAATTGTTGATGAATTCTATTTTTTACAGAACAATCAATAGGATATCCTTAATTTTTCCGTGAGGTTTTATTTTTGGCATTACCTTTTTTGTTTGTCACCTGACAAGAATCTTTCAGTCAGGTGGAAATTCCTAATTTTGGCAGGATATAAGCCTGCAAAAGATACCAGATCCCTACAATTATCACCAACCCAAGAATTTCTTTCATATTTTATTTCCTTTATTCCAATACCCTCTACAGCGTTTGATAAAAAACAAAGGTTACAGGTGACGGTTCACGCAATCATGTGCATGTAATACCGCCTCTGTGATTTCTTTTAAGTGTTTCAGATCTTCTCGGTTCATAAATATTTTTTTTCTACCAGGTCTGCCAGTGCTTTAATCTCTTCCAAACCAAATGCCGGAACATTTACACTGATATCCGTATCTGTAACGAGGGCTATGACGGTTTTATCATCCTTGCAAAGGGGGGCTTTGTTTTTATGGAAGCGATATATTTCTATTTTGGGCCTGTTTTCTTTTTTGAAACCTTCAGTAATAACAAGATCCACGTCATCAAAATATTTCCCAATGCTTTCCAATCGCACGATATTTTCGTCTTTTACCATGACAATTTTTTCCCTGGAAGCAATAATGACCGTATCTGCACCGGCTGCTTTGTGACGCCAGCTATCCTTTCCTTTTTTATCCATATCAAAATCATGAGAGGCGTGTTTAACAGTCCCTATCCTGTATCCCCGTTTTTTAAGTTCAGGAATCAGCTTTTCGATCAATGTGGTTTTGCCGGATTTGGATTTACCTACAACAGAAATAATAGGCAGCATGGCAACTTACCTTTTTAAATAATCCTTAAGATTTTGCAACGAGTCGTTTTCGTTTGAAAATTAAGTTGTAAAAAGGGTAATGTCAAGATAAACACGAAACTTTATTAACAATATGTTAAAATGCTGTCACAAAACGCATTCATTCTTGACACTCAAGTCCCGTTTTTCTAAACTTTTTTAACAAGCAATAAAATCGCTTCGCAGTTTTATACAACGTTCAGCAGCGGACTAAAAAAAGGAAATTTCTATACTATTAAGGTGATGTAATGAAAAGTTTGTGGAACGATAATGTGGCAAAAACTTTCACCAATGATCCGATGCAATTGCGAGTCTATACTTCCCGATTATTAGGTCAGGAACCCGGATTAGTTTTACATGGCGGAGGCAATACTTCTGTAAAAGCTATGGCAAAGAATTTCTTTGGGGATAGTGAAGAAATTCTTTTTATTAAAGGAAGTGGTTATGATCTGTCAAAGATTCAAACTAAAGGGTTTGCGCCTGTCAGATTGGAAGTGCTCAAACGAATGGTTACACTGGACCGGTTAACAGATACAGATATGGTCAGGCTTCAAAGGTTGGCAATGACCGATCCTACTGCCCCCAACCCTTCCATTGAAGCCATTTTACATGCTAATATCCCCTTTAAATATGTCGACCACACCCATGCTGATGCGGTTGTAACGATAACAAATAACAAAAGAGGTGAAGCGCTGATTCGTGAAATCTATAAGGACCGGGTTCTTATTGTGCCGTATATCAAGCCGGGCTTTAGGTTGGCAAAAAAAATATACGAAATGACTCGTAATGGAGATTGGAAGAAATTCCAAGGTATGATCCTTATGCATCATGGTGTCTTTACTTTTGCAGATGATGCTCAAACCAGTTATGAACGGATGATATATCTGGTTTCACTCGCAGAAGATTATCTTCAAAAACAAGGCGCTCTGGACAATGTTGCGAAAGCGGAATCCAAAGAGGATTTGCTCACACTATCCCGAATTCGTCGTTATGTTTCCTTGGAAAAAGGGAGTGCTATGTTGGCCAAACTGGATAAAAGCCCTGAAGCCTGTGGATTTGCCGGCCTTTCCGATGTCGAGTTGATTGCCACCCGTGGTCCTATAACTTCAGATCATCTTATTCATACCAAGCCGATTCCGGTGATTTTAGGTAAGAATGTGGAGCAGGAAATAACTGATTATTCTTCATCATATAAAGCGTATTTTGACAGAAATACAGATGGTCATCTGACTTGCCTTGATCTGGCCCCTAGATGGGGGATTTGGCCCCAACATGGCACGATAGCTTTTGGCCGAAGTGTAAAGGAAACGACTGTTGTTTCAGATATCATTCATCATACGATTCGAGCGATCCAATGGGGTGAAGCCATTGGAGGGTGGAAAGCCTTATCGGAAAAACAGATCTTTGATATGGAATATTGGGAGTTGCAACAGGCCAAATTGCGCAAAGATAGTATTTCCCCTGAATTACAAGGTAAAGTGGCGTTGATAACCGGGGCCGCCAGTGGGATTGGTCTTGCCTGTACGGAGATGTTGCATGAGCAAGGTGCTGCTGTAGTGGGTCTTGATATTAATCCTGAAATTACCCAGATATTAAACCAGCAAGACATGGTGGGTGCTCATTGTGATATTACGGATAACAGAGCTGTAAAAGAAGCCGTCAAGATGACTGTTCGTTGTTTTGGCGGTCTTGATATTTTAATCCTTAACGCGGGAATTTTTCCAGATAGCCAGAGAATTGAAGACATGGATGAAAAGATCTGGGAAAGGAGCATGGAAATCAATTTGAGCAGCAATCAACGGTTATTAAAGATATGTATTCCCTATCTTCGACAGGGTATTGATGCTACGGTCGTATTTATCTCTTCCAAAAACGTTCCTGCTCCCGGCCCGGGCGCTGCCGCCTATTCTGTGGCCAAAGCCGGACAGACCCAACTGGCCCGAATCGCCGCCCTGGAGCTTGGGTGTGACGGTATCCGTGTCAATATCGTGCACCCCAATGCGGTTTATGATACAGCTCTTTGGACACCCGAAGTCCTGGAAAGCCGCGCCCGTGAATACGGATGTACAGTAGAAGAATATAAAACAAATAATTGTTTAAAAACCGAAGTATCGTCCAAAGACGTAGCCACATTGGTTTACGCCATGGTTGGTCCTGCTTTTGCCAAGACTACAGGTGCTCAGATCCCGATTGATGGTGGCAATGTTAGAGTGATATAATCTGACTTAAAAATCTAAATCCTAAGACGTGGTCAGAAATATTGGCTCTGCTTAATTCTTACGCCGGTTGGAGTAATGGAGTATAGGAAAATGGAAAAATCAAAGCCACGTCTTCTATGCGTGTATTTTTAATTATTGTGATGAAATAGAAAGGAGATAATACAATGGCTGATATTGATGAGTTGAAAGAGGCAAAAAAGTTTTATGCCGACATCCCTCAGAAGACAGAGGGGTTTTTTCTCAAAGGATCAAATTCCCTGGATTGGGGAATGAAAAACAGGCTTGCCCAGATCTTCAACCCTGAGTCGGGTCGTACGGTTATGTTGGCCATAGCTCATGGTTATTTTCAGGGACCTACGACCGGTTTGGAACGTATAGATCTCAACATTCTTCCTTTGACCCCATACGCGGACACCTTAATGCTTACCAGGGGAATCTTAAGAAGTCTTGTTCCTCCTTCGATAACAAAGTCCATCGTTCTTAGGGTTTCAGGTGGAACCAGTATACTCAAAGAGCTTTCCAATGAAGAGATCGCTGTTGATATAGAAGAATCCATACGGCTGAATGTTTGCGCCATGGCTGTTCAGGTATTCATCGGCGGTGAATATGAAAAAGAGTCGATCATCAATATGACTCGCATGGTGGACATGGGAACCCGTTACGGCATTCCAACATTGGCTGTGACCGCAGTTGGCAAGGATATGGACCGTGATGCGCGTTATTTTAGATTGGCTACCCGAATATGTGCAGAATTAGGAGCACATTATATCAAAACATATTATATTGAAAAAAACTTTGAAACCGTCTGTGCCTCTTGTCCTGTTCCTATTGTTATGGCCGGCGGCAAGAAAATTCCTGAACTGGATGCCCTTACCATGGCTTATAATGCGGTTCAGCAAGGAGCCAGTGGCGTAGATATGGGACGAAATATCTTCCAGTCTGAAGCACCCATTGCAATGCTCCAGGCGGTGCGAGCCGTTGTCCACGATAATGAGCAACCTGATAAGGCTTTGGACCTTTATAATACGGTAAAGAACGAATTGTCCAAATCCTAACCCGAAGACATAAGGATCAATAAAAAGATATTACAAAAGAACAAAATATTCCGTACGGACTGTGCAACCCGGTTCCTGAAGCCATTAAGGACAGGCCGGGTGTTATCGTTTACGGTCACGGTCTTTTTACAGCAGGTCAGACGGATTTCAACCAGCCTCTTATTAAAATCGAAAACCATTGCCGCGAGGAATATTTTTACAGAGTCCGTTCATTCAACACCTCTGGGCGATAGTAAATCGTCATACACAGGGAAAGCATCTCTATGAATTTTTAGAACGATATGCCATGTTTGATCACTTTGATATTGTTGCACCGTTTTATGATCGGGTTATCCATAAACTTGATTTGAATCGCTTGACCGATTTGCTGAAGTTACCCACCGGAGGTCGCATGCTTGATGCCGGCGGTGGAACCGGCCGGGTATCATCCCGCTTACGGTCCATGAT
>JBARSG010000413.1:0-3152 GCA_049644625.1 Desulfobacterales bacterium
ATGAAGCTCTATGCACCGCCGGTCTTCAACCTGAAACCGTCTCTTCCGGCTCAACGCCGTCCCTTGAGAACACGCATCTTGTCCGTCATATCAACGAAATCCGGGTGGGAACCGCTGTTCTGAACGATTATTTTTTGCTCAAGTTTGACCATTGCGCCCTAAAAGACTGTGCCGCCCGTGTGGTGGCAACCGTCATTTCGAACGTGGTCCCGGGCCGGGCGATCATCGACGCCGGCTCAAAAGCCCTTTCTGCAAAACAGTTATTACGTCATGAGAACCTTGAGATGGGGTTTATTGTCGAATACCCGGATGCCAGGATAACCCGCCTGCACGAAGAACACGGCTGGGTGGATGTGAGTCGTTGCAGCCGTCCGCCAAGAATAGGGGAGCGGCTGAGTATCGTTCCGGTAAATGTGAGCCTTTGCGTTAATCTGTATGATCATTTTTATCTAATCACTCCCGGCGCCAGCCTTCGAAAAGAACGGGTTGATGCAAGAGGATGCCTTGTCTGAAATCACCATCTAAGGGTTCGCGAAGAAATAAATTTACATCTTCAGGAGTCGAGGCGCCCGCATGGCAAGGCGCGGGGAGGGCGAATAGCTGGCTATTTAACCGACGAGCAACGCAGCCCATGCCCGGGATAATGACCAGATCCTCTGGATCGAAGTACTCCACATGCCAGTGACTGGGGCCAAAAAGGCAGGGATTGCCCAAATCAAGCAAGCCCACGTTTTTCCCCTGGGCCAAGACAGGAGTGGCAATCATGCCCAGGATAAAAGTAATCCCGATGACAAAAAAGATGTTCTCAGGGTTTAGCCTGGATTGGATTGACGGAGGAATGCCGGTTTGATATATAAGTAACCGGAACACCCTCACCCCGAGGGGGCCTCACCGGAAAGGCAGCTTCAGGACACTGGCCGGTGCCTGCTGCCTTCCCTGCCATTTTTTTATCTTGGGCTTCTTGATCAGCTTTTCTTGCGCATCACTCCCTTTGATTTTTGTCTCACAAAAAAAAGCCAAGAGGATCTGCGGGCCAGGTAAGATTAACCGGATTAATTGATTTTAGATGAAAATCTTAGCTGCTCGGTCGATATCTTCGGGACAAAATACAAAAAGGCATTTTTCATCCGGTGACGAAACTGTTCCGTAAACATAGTTAATGTTAATCCCTTCCTCTCCGAACTTATTTGCCACGTCAGCCAGTGAACCTGGTTTGTTTTCAAGTTCTAGAGTTATGACCGGCATGGTATCAAAAATAAAATCATTTTTTGACAGCAGATTGATCGCTTTGTCGGTCTGGTCAACCAGCAGCCGGATCAGGGCAAACTCGGCCGAGTCTTTTCGCATTGAGTTATAGCTGGCCACGGAAGCAATCCGCTTTAATGATTTGCCCCTGGCCTCAAAGAGCTTCTTCACATAGCTCGATGCGTCCTGTATGGTAAGAGCGTCAATATTGACATTTTCATTTGAAAACAGCGACGCCAGTCTCCCAAGCTCTCCGGGAATATTTTTCAGAAAAAGTGATATTTCCGTTCTAACCATTTGTTACTCCTGTCTTTAGAATTAAAAAAAGTGTTCCGGCTTCAATAGTTTTTTATAAGCAAAATAAAAAGTTAAGTCAATATCAAGTAACATCTCAATAAATTGTGGGGCCTACTGGTGATAAAATGTAAAATGATCATGTCAATCTTATATTTCGAATTAAGGTTAGAATATTGTATAAGCTGAAAAGATGTGATAAATAAGAAATATACTTAAGTTCGTACCGGCAGAGTTGGAGAGGTTAACGGAAGAACTTATGGATTTCGATCGCCCCAACAGGGATGCTGAAATAATTGGGGGATAGTTAATCGAAAGCTTCTGATAACCTCATTTTTACATATAGTTATTGAAATTCCGAGACGTTGGGTTCAAGACGAAAAATCAAAATTAAACTACACCAAAATTTGTATAAGGCAGAGGGGGATCAATGAAAAAAATTAAATTACTCCTTGTGGTGCTGACAATTATTATGTTAGCCACCACCTCTTTTAAAGATATTTGCATGGCGGCACAAGTTACGAAAATTAATGAACCAAAAGGGCAGATCTCTATCAATGAAGGTAAGGATGCCGGATTTATATTTGGCGCCAAAGTGTGCTTTTCCTCATCTTCAAGTGAAAAGCTTATCTGCGGCAAGGTTATGAGAACCTCAGATTCTTACGCTATTGTTAAAATAAAAAATAAAAGAGAAACAAAACAGATTAAAATAGGAGCAGAAGCAATGCTCTGTGCCGGAAAAGAAGGTAAGGAGTGAACTGACTCAGACACAAAATTTTTATGATTAGGAGTCTATAATTACGGTCTTGGGCACTGGGTTCTGGAAAAATCGGGATGGAATTTTCGAAATGTTTAAGGAGTTCCTTTAAGCAACCCTTTAAGATGCCTGAAATAATGATCCGTATACTGCATATTCAATACCCAAAGATTATATAGTTTCTCATAAGGTATGGAATAGTTCTCAGCATATTCAACAGGATAAACAAGTACCGGTATTTCATTTTGCTCAAATTTTTTTGAGAGTTCAGAAACCATTAAATGGAAAATTTCCTTGGTAAAATCATCCGAATCAACAACAATAACCTGAACAGTACTGGTCAGATCAGCAAGGTTTAGACCGATATCTGAAATATTTATCACAACGACTGCTTTGAGTATGCCGTCTTTTTTCAGTGAAACAAGGTGTCTTTCCCTCTTTAAACCGAGCTTTTGATATTCTTTTGATAGGTCATCAAGATTCTCCGAACCCTGTTCGAGTTCCAGAGCATTTAGCATAAGACCGCCTGACCAATGCTCATAAAAGTTTTTCAGTTCCAAAAGATCTTCAGGCTGGGTTTTCATTAATTTCCAGGGCTCCGACAACTTCAATTCACTAGAAAATATTTTTTGATAATGAAAATAGGCAAAGGTGTCGAGTGAGCAACCTTTTGGATCTTTTGTGTTTCCGGTTACACCCCCAAATACACGGTTAGGAAACTTATTTTCAGGCCTGAAATAACAAAAAACAAAATTCATTTGGATAGAATCAAGTCTATGGGAATCATTTATAAACCGGCCAATCTGGTCCAGCACAGCCACGCCGGCTCTGCGTGAGACTGAGCGATCGGCAGCAT
>JBARSG010000414.1:0-2207 GCA_049644625.1 Desulfobacterales bacterium
AGTCATTCCTGAATTAATATTTTGACAATGAAGGAACAATGTGTAAAAAAAAGGATATCCTTAAATAATGAAATAATTCTTATAGACATCCCCTCCTATACGTAGCGACTCGACTGAACTCGCCGAAGTCTTGCTCCAGGGAGCTTTAAATCATGTAAAGGAATCTTTTCATTTCAAATAAATTGAGGAGGTGGACAGCATGGGTAAACCTGGCACATTGGATAGAGCTTTCCAAATTATCATGAAGCGCATGGTAAAGACAGGGCAGGCGCCTTACTATACGGAGCTTGCAGCCGATTTGGGCATTTCCCCGGAGGAAGGGCGAAAGGTCCTTCATAAACTGTTCTCCGCTGGAGTTCCCGGCTGGTTATACCCCAATACGGACTATATTGTCTCCTTTGCCCCTTTTAACAATCTCCCAACACAATATAGAATTACTATTGAAGGGCAGCAGAAATGGTTCGCCCAATGAGGGTTCGAAGCGCTGGCGGTCAGTTGGCTGGTTCCCGGAAAAACTGTGCGGATAGATGCGCCCTGTCTTGATTGTGGGGAGCCTATCAGAGTCGATATGAAAGATGGTGATGTTGAGAAGACCGATCCAGAAGGCCTGGTAGCCTATACGCCAGTGCCGTTTAGAGATTGGCTGAAAAATATTGCCTATGCCTGAAGCACCATGCTTCTCTTCCGGTCGGAAGAGCATGTGCATAACTGGAGCGGATATAAACCGGATACTGAGGGAGGTATCGTTCGGTTACCAGACATGGTCAAAATATTCTCAGGCAGGTTTTTTACAAGACGATTGGAGCCGGATTACTTTTCTCATATGTCGGAGTATATGATTGAGATGGTGAAGTCATTGCAAAAAATGGGCTCATTCTGGCAGATTCCACGCAAATAGTAAAAATGTAAACGACCCCATTATTTGAAGGAAGATCATGGAAAAATTAAAAGGCTTTCAAAGAAAATACTTGAGAGGCCTTGCTCACAGTATGAAACCCGTCGTCTTTATCGGTCAGAAGGGATTGACCCCGGCGATACGCCTGTCTACTGAAAAGGCCCTTGATCGGCATGAGCTTATAAAGGTGAAGTTTATTGATTTCAAAAAAAAGGATCAGAAGAGCGAAATAGCGGGCGTTCTTGAAAGTGAGACCGGTTCCGAGGTGGTGGGTATGATCGGACACACGGCCATATTGTATCGGCGGCAGAGCGACCCTGAAAAGCGGAGGATTGCGCTGCCCGAGAGCAAAGGGGTGAAGTCTGCCCGTGGTATCACGTGATGAATCGTGGTAGGCGTGGGGAAAAGATCTTCGCATGACCCCATCATATTACTCTATCGTGATGAGCGTTCCGCAATCTTCGCATCGGTATACGACTGCACCCTCGTCTTTTGTTTTGACTTCCTCAAAGTCCCGACGCCGCACGCCGTAAACCTCCTGGCACTCAGGGCAGTAGCCGCTCCCCAGCTCCTTTTCGTCAATTGTGAGGTGGCAATGTCGGCAGCGGATCTTTTTTGCCTGCTTTTCTAGGAGGACAAGTTTTTTATGTCTGCATGTTGTCATAAATATGAGGATACAGGATTGCATTTTTGATCGCAACCCATCCGACAACCAAAAACTTTAAAGATCCGCCAGCCAGTTCCATAGATTCCCAAATGCCTCGATCATCCTTGAACAGTAAACAGAAACAAGGTGTCAGGCCTTAACATTTAATATAAATACGAAAGCGATTTAAACTACAATCATGGGAAGGCCATTAAGGATAGAATACCCCGGTACTTTATACCATGTGACAAGCCGTGGCAATGAGAGAATGGATATTTTTCTTGATGACCGTGACAGGAAGAAATTTCTTGGCATACTGGATGATTACCACGACCGTTACGGTATTCCTATTCACTCTTATGCGCTTATGGACAGCCCCACATCATATTGGAGATTCCCCAGGGCAATCTGTTAAAGGCTTTATGTCAAATGTCAAGACCTGACACCTTTAACCTTATTGGATGAGATCAAGAAACACGGATACACCGCAAAGCTCGCCGGCGGTTAAAATACGAGCAGAAATAACGGAAGCGGGTCGCGGCAACTGTTTGAAAAAAATATGACGGCCAGGGTTGCAATACAAAAAATCGGAATTATTTTATTTGCTTACCCTGCCAAACCGTGGCGGGGTGTTTTTTTTGCATTATCGCACAACATCTTAAAAAA
>JBARSG010000415.1:0-3322 GCA_049644625.1 Desulfobacterales bacterium
GAGCGTTTTGATTCCTCCGGTCTTAAACTTACGCCGGAAACCGTCATCTACCAAGCCGAGGGTTGTGATGAGTGCTATGGAACCGGGTATAGCGGAAGACTTGGGATTCATGAATTGATGGAAGGAACAAAAGAAATAAAAAGAATGATTAAAAAAGAGGCGACTCCCGAGGAACTCTTTGCCCAGGCATCTAGTGAGGGCATGACCACTCTGGCACAAGATGGTATTGCTAAGGCGCTGCAAGGGCTGACCGATATAACCGAGATACGTCGGGTTTGTGTAAGCTAGCCGGTCCCCGTCTTAAACCATGTATTCACTTTGAGACCTTGAAAAACCCATCATGAGAATTGCGGTTATATCTGATATCCATGCCAACATGGGAGCATTAATAGCAGTAATATTTATCCCCTACGAAATCCATTCGGTTTTCAATAAAATAATAGCGGCCAACCTTCCCAAAGAGCATGCTGTTCGACTTTTATAGTTGTATATCACTAGTGCATGAAAACAAAGGAAATACAAATGCCTGACATTCTGAGCTTAAAATCGAGAATGATCAATTTTATCAAAACCGACATCTGGAGAATTCGAAAAAAAGATCTATCCCGTATGAAATACTTTTTCATTAAACAACTCCGAATTCTTCTTTTGGCGATCCGCGGATTCGGACAAGACCAATGCCCTTTAAGGGCATCGGCTCTTACCTTTTATTCCATACTTTCCATTGTTCCTTTGGTCGCCATGGCCTTCGGGATCGCAAAAGGCTTCGGATTTCAAAAACTTCTCGAAAAACAGTTATTGGAAAAATTCCCGGGGCAGGAAGAAGTGATGATACGCATTTTTGATTTTGCCCGCTCACTTCTTGAAAATACAAAAGAAGGAGTTATCATCGGAATCGGTATAGCCTTCCTTTTCTGGACGGTCATCAAACTATTAAGCCATATCGAGGGGTCGCTAAACGATATCTGGGAAATAAAAACACCCCGCACTTATGGGAGAAAATTCAGCGATTACCTTTCCATTGTCCTGATCTCTCCCATACTCGTCATCATGTCCAGCAGTGCTACGGTATTTATAACAACCAAAATTTCATTAATAACTGAAAAAGTGGCGCTGATAGGATTGTTTAGTCCGGTCATATTTGCAATTCTGAAATTCCTACCGTATTGTCTGGTATGGATACTTTTTATATTTACTTATATTTTAATGCCCAACACCAAGGTTAATTTCAGTTCCGGATTTGTTGCCAGCATTATCGCCGGAACCATTTATCAGATTGCCCAGTTGGCCTATATTTATTTTCAAGTCGCAACGGCGAGGTATAATGCAATATACGGAAGTTTTGCGGCACTTCCTTTGTTTCTGATATGGATTCAGCTTAGCTGGATGATTGTTCTTTTTGGCGCAGAAATCTCTTTTTCATATCAATATGTGGACACTTATGAATTTGAACCGGATTGCCGGCAGATTAGCCCGGCATTTAAAAGATTACTAACCCTCCACATCGCCCATCTCGTAATATCCACTTTTTCAAAAGGAGGAATACCATTAACAGCTTCAAAGATATCTCAAGCCTTGGAAATCCCGATTCGTTTGGTGCAGCAGATACTGGATGAATTGGTAGAAGGGAGTATTTTTTCCTATGCTGAAACCAAAGAAGACAACGAACGATTCTATCAACCGGCCCGTGATATAAATGGTATTACTATAAAATCAATTATTGAGGCTTTGGAGCGGATAGGCGTTGATAATATCCCGGTTGCACAGACTACCGAATTAAAGGTTTTATCGGAAACACTGCAAACATTCAGCGATATAATTGAAAAATCACCGTATAACCGGCTTTTAAAAGATATTTAAGCTCCTATTCAAACTCTTCAGAAAGCAAGACCGCTTCGGCCACATGCCGCATGGACTTTCGCGAATCCATGCTCCGCTTTTGGATCCATCGAAATGCATCATTTCCATTCATTTTGCGCCGGCGCATAAGAATTTCTTTGGCCCGTTCCACCAGCTTCCGGGTTTCAAGTTCTTCCTGAATCACCTTGGTTTTTACCATCAGTTCCGTGTTAATGATGGCCGCCGCTGCCTGGTTGGCTACCGTGGTTATAAGGTTTACCTCTGTTTCGGAAAATTCATGGAACCCTGCGGTAAAACAGTTGAGCACGCCGATTACTTTTTCATCCTGTACTCGAAGCGGTACGCCGACCATGGATACCAGCCCAAGTTTTTTGGCCATGTCTTTTTCCTTGAATCGGGGTTCTTTCAAAACATCTTTTACGATCAAGGGACGTTTATGCGTGGCCACAAAGCCCACCACCCCTTCGTCCATGTTTAATGACCGGTCTTTTACATAATCCGGGTCGATGGCCTGCGTGGCCTTGAGCCTGATCTTGATAGGAGTTGCACTGTCATCTATTAGCCACAAAGAACAGATCTCAACGCCGGTTACTTTAGCCGTGACCATCACAATCAGTTTGAGAATATCTTCCAGATAAAGATCCGATGTGATGGCCCTGCTGATGTCCATAAGGCCTTTTATGTATTTGTCGTGAGTTTCAGGCGTAATTTTTTCCATGGGTTAAGCGTAAAAAAAAATTATAATATTGTATTGATCGATTTAGAATCGTTATCAGTCAAGACAACCAAAACATGCTGGTATTATTGTTTTGCAATTACAGTAAAAACTTTGTTCAATTCCTGGATAGCATCCAGAACAAAAATCGTCAAGAGAAGGAAATCATAGGGAAACTCGTTGACATTTATTGTCTTGATGTGTTATGAGTAGTTTAACTGCTCGTAAAGGAACAATAATTGGAAAATCTGTTCACAGGGATAATTTCATCAAAGACACGGATCAAACTGCTCATCCGTTTTTTCTTCAATCCGAATACCCGCTCATACTTACGTGAACTGGCCAAAGAATTCAATGTTTCAACCAATTCGGTGCGGGAGGAGCTTAACCAGCTTACGAGAACCGGACTCCTTACTTCTCAAAAAAGCGGAAGGCAGGTCTTTTATAAGGCCAACCAGAAACACCCATTGTTTCCGGAACTTAAATCCATGGTCAGCAAAGTTATGGGCATCGATCAGGTAATTGACGGCATCGTCACTCGACTCGGAGATCTCGAGCGCGCCTACCTGCTCGACGACTATGCAGAAGGTAAAGACACCGGCATTATTGACCTTTTACTGGTCGGAGATATTGATCAGTATCACTTAAATGATTTGAGCAGAAAAACTGAACGATATATCAAACGGAAAATTCGTTCCCTGGTCCTGAGCCGGGATGAATACAAAGAATTCGAACCCAAGTTAAACG
>JBARSG010000416.1:0-2137 GCA_049644625.1 Desulfobacterales bacterium
CCATCGATCCGGGTGATATGATCACCTGGCTCTAAACCTGCCTCACTTGCAGGAGAGCCTGCTATCACGCGGCTCACCTGGAAACGGCCCCCGGCAGCCCGAGCAAACTGGATGCCGGCCATGTTGAATTCGAAAGGCTCATCGAAATGACGGTTGGGCTCGAGGATGATTCTCTCATGTGTGTAGTCGATTACGGTATTGAACCGGCGGAGAATCTCCTGCCCCAACGCTCCCGCCTTCTCCCAGGGAGGGGCCGGTTCATGGTCAGGCGTCCGGAAGGAACCAAGGAGGTTCTCAAACTCGTAAGGTCCCAAGCGGAGATGCTCGATCCGTCCGGTCAACTGAACGATTTCCTGGCCCACGCTCCTCGTACGATACTCGATCGTCTTCTCCGGAAGCACAAGGCCTTCCTGGGCTCCGACATTCAGTGTCAATGCGGCCCCGTTCCCCGTATCTACGACGAGTTCCAGGGGAACCATTTCACCTCCCACTATGGCGGCCTCGCAGAGGAGGAATGGGTAACGCTCGATTCGCACCGGCAGCTCCCGGCCGGAGCCTGTATACTCGAATCGATCCGGCTCGGTGAGGGTTATCTCCATCTTATCATGATCGATGCCGACTACAAGACGGCTGAAAAGAGTGTGTCCGATGACACCATCTTTGCCTTCAAAATGCCTGCTTCGGGTGGAATCCTCGGGCATCACGAGTACCATTTGATTCGTGAATTCCACACCCGGAACCCTGAAAGTCACGCCCATGGCCAGGTCGGACTCTACCATGCCCCCGCCGGCTCCCATGACCGGAGCCTTCCCGACGTACTGCAAGCCCAGGTCGTTTGCCGTCTCACTGCCGAATAACAGGGCGCCATCGAGAGGCATACCGGTATCCAGAATGAGCTTGAGTGTCTTTCCGTTCACCTCTATCGAAATCACTACATGATTCGAGATGAATTCGAATGGAATCACCGTCCTGCCGTCCTCCGCCAGCATCTGATACCCGCCCGACGGGGGAGCCTGCATACGCATGCGTTGAGGTTCCTGAGCAAAGGAAAGGTCATGAGTGAACATGAATAGCATGAGGGCTATGACTGTCGCCTTGTATGTTCTCATCCTTCGTCCTCCTTTTCGCCAACTGCATCGTCCACCAGGGCAAGGCTGCCGAAGGCGCCTTCGATGTCGGCGAAAAGGTTCATGCAATCGTCAGCAAAGACAGAAATTCCGTCAAGAGAAATCATACCGCCACTCATGTGCTCCAATGGGCGCTGCAGGAAGTGCTCGGCAAATCGGTGGCCCAGCAGGGAAGTTACGTCGGCCCGGATTATTTGAGATTCGATTTAACCTATCCCAAGGCTCCGACCTCCGAGCAACTCAGACAGGTGGAGGATTTGGTCAGGGGAAAAATCGCCGCCGACCTGCCCGTGACATGGACGGTCATGCCCAAAGACCAGGCCCGGAAACTCGGCGCGATGGCGCTGTTCGGCGAGAAGTACGGAGACGAGGTTCGGGTAGTAGCTCTCGGCGCTGAGGATAAGGACCGGATTAACGAGGCTTTCAGCCGGGAGTTCTGCGGCGGCACACACGTCGACAGGCTCGGGGCCATCGGCGGCTTTAAGATAATCAAAGAAGAGAGTATCTCAGCCGGCGTCCGCAGGATTACCGCCCTGACCGGCTCGGCATTAACAGGCCATCTCGAAAAAGCCAGTGGCATTGTCGACGAGCTTTCGGCAATGCTGAAAGTCCCATCCGAATCGCTCGTAGAGCGGGTCGGCCAGTTGCTGAAGGACAATAAAAAGCTCACTAAAGAACTTAAGGCGGCCGCCCGGCAGTCCGGCTCGGATTCCATGACCGAGGCCAGAGAGCTCCTTGAAAAATGTGAGAAGATAGGCGAGGCCTCTATCGTCATCGGCCAACTGTCGACAAGTTCGGTCGATCAGGCGCGAGAGGCAGTAGATATGCTCAAGAAGAAGGCAAAATCCGCCGCGATTGTTTTGGGCTTCGACGAGGACGGCAGGGCAACGCTTCTGGCGGGCGTGACCGACGATCTAGTCGCTAAGGGACTCAAAGCCGGTGACATCGTAAAAGAAATAGCTCCCATCGTTGACGGCGGAGGCGGCGGCCGGCCACAAATGGCACAGGCC
>JBARSG010000417.1:0-6868 GCA_049644625.1 Desulfobacterales bacterium
GGGTTGCCCGTCCCACATTAAGAAGTCTTGCAGCCTTTGCCTTGTTGCCGCCTGTTTTTTTTATGGCGGACTCGACTTGCACTCTTTCCAGTTTGCGTGAAGGCCCGCGTATGGTTTGAAAAAGGCGGTTGTCATTAATCTCCATGGGAAGATTATCAGGGGTTATCTCATCACCATTGCTTTTGACAAAGGCAAACTGAATGGCATTCTGAAGCTCCCTGACATTGCCGGACCATTTATATTCGGTGAGCAACAATATGGCTCTATCTGAGACAACAACAGAGTTCCGGTTATACTGTCTGGCAGCCTGTTTTAAAAAATGATTAACCAGAAGAGGAATATCGCTTTTTCGCTCACGAAGCGGGGGAAGAGAAATGGGTACGACGTTAATTCTGTAATATAGGTCATCCCGAAATCTGTTTTTTTTCATCTCCTCTTTAAGGTCTTTATTGGTTGCGCTGATAACCCTTACATTGATCCGAATCGTTTTTTCTCCGCCAACCTTTTCAAATTTACCATCCTGAAGAAAACGCAAGAGCTTTGCCTGCATGTGCTTTGAAAGTTCAGCAACCTCATCCAAAAAAATTGTGCCGCCGTCTGCCAGTTCAAATCTTCCCTTTTTATCACGAATGGCGCCGGAGAAAGAGCCTTTCACATGTCCGAACAGTTCGCTTTCAACAAGCCCTTCCGGCATAGCTCCACAATTGATCGGTACAAAAGGCCAATCTTTGCGGGAACTTGCCTTATGAATAGCTTCGGCAACCAGTTCCTTTCCCGTGCCGGTTTCACCGAAAATATGAACAGGATAATCGTATTCGGCAACATTGATAATTTGCCGAAAAACCTCGATCATTTTTCTGTTCCTACCGATAATTCTTGAAAAATTAACCGGACTTTTATCTCCTGTTTTGCGGTTGCCATAATCTGAAATATTTCTGAATGATATAATTTCCCCAGGTGTGTTTCGATTATTACTGTGCTTTTTTAGGATCTCAGCTTTGGTATCTTGGGGATTAAAAAGCAGTTCAGAAGGCAAGATATCAGCACCCCCGAATCGGCTGCTCTTATGTTGGTTATAGGCTTTGTTTGCATGATCCATGGTAAATACCCCCTACATTATTTTGATCTGCAATTTTATTTATCGTTAATGGATTCGCTCGGAAGTTAATACGCTGGATATTGTCTTAGAAACGGAACGTTATTCGAACAAATACTATAGTTGTTTTATAGAAACTGCTTTTTCTTAAAGCATTAAGCATGCCAACAGGAAAGAATGACGGGAGAAGGGCAATAAACGCTGAATAATCAACAGGATGGAGCGATAAAATTTCCTCCGGAAAGATATCCGTACTGGCGATAACCGGGTAGTTCAGGTATGCAAAAATTGCATACCCAAATACAATATCACCCGTATAATCAAATGATTATTTTCAAACTATGCAAAAATTGATAATCTATATTTGAGTGAGCCCTTACTTCACACCATAGATCTTGAGTTTTTTCCTGAGGGTATTCAGGGCAATATCGAGCAATCTCGCGGTTTGGGACTTGTTGTTTCCGGTGTGATTATAAACGTTGAGGATATAGGACTTTTCCATTTGTGCAAGAGGAACTACCGGTGTTGTTCCCGGCCGATGTTTCGGTTTTGTCTTTGGTTTTTGCTTTTGAATATTGTGGGGAAGGAATATTTTAGAGATTTTTCGTCCCTGGGCAAGGTTTACGGCCGATTTGATAATGGACTTCAGCTCTCTGATATTCCCCGGATAATCATAATTAAAAAGCAGAGTCATGGCGTCTTCTTCTATACCGGTATTTTTATCTTTACCCAGGAACTCATTCAAAAAATGGTTGGCCAGCAAAGGGATGTCTTCTTTTCTTTGCCTGAGAGCCGGCAGGTGGAGCCATCCTCCTTTCAGGCGGTAGTACAAATCCTTTCGAAACTTCCGTTTGGCCATCAGCTTTTCCAGATCCTCATTTGTTGCGGCAATAAAACGGATATCCGTTTTCCGGGGAGTGTCTGTTCCGAGCTTTATATATTCTCCGTCCTGTAAAACCCGCAGCAGTTTTCCCTGGAGGTCCATTGGCAGGTTGCTTATTTCATCCAGAAACAGCGTGCCCTTGTTTGAGTGTTCAAGATATCCGGTGCGATCTTTTTCAGCTCCTGTAAAAGCTCCCTTTGTGTGGCCGAAAAATTCTGCATCAAAAAGGGAACCCGTAAGAGAGGCCATGTTGACGGGAGTAAACACGGATTTTGACCTTGGACTGGCCGCGTGAACCGCTCTTGCCAGAAGTTCCTTTCCTGTTCCGCTCTCCCCGGTAATCAATATTGGAATATCGCTTGCCGCATGGAGTTCGGCTTCTTTTAATATTTTCAATACATCTGCCGAGCCGAAGATAATTAATTTGAAGGCATGTTCATGCAGAAGTTCCGGAAGGCGAGTTCCCTTGCCGATGTCCGTAATATTAAACAGCCGCTTTCTTTCAAGAGCACGGTTGATTGATAAAACAAGATCATCCTTTTCAACAGGTTTGACAAGGTAATCATAGGCCCCTCTTTTCATGGCACTGACCGCAGTCATCGCTTCATCCAGACCCGTAATCATGATGCATTCGGTTTCAGGGCTGTTGTTCTTTATTACTTCAAGAACTTCCAGACCGTCCATGCCGGGCATAGATACATCGATCAAGGCAATATCAAAGGGTTCACCCTGTTTAAAAACTGAAACCGCTTTTCCAGGGTCATGTTCAAGTCTAATGGATGTAAAGCCGGAAGTGATCAGAGCCCTTCTGATGCTTTTGAGAAAGGTCTGATCGTCGTCTATGGCTATTATACGATTGGGGACCGGGCAACGGGTATTTGGTATTGGGTATTGTTTATTTTCTCGAGCAGTCATTTTGTGTCTTTTTTGAATATTGGAATTCGGGATTTAGTTGATATTTGGTGCTTGTGTATTCATTTTTTGACATAAAAACACAAGAAATCAGAGTTTAGGCACTATTTCCCAATGCCCAATATTATTGTAAACTTACTCCCTTTCCCTAACTTGCTTTCAACCTGAATACGTCCGCCTAGTTCCTCAATAAGATTATGAACAATATACATTCCAAGCCCGGTTCCTTCTTCTGATGGGTTGGTCGTAAAAAAAGGGTCAAATATTTTTTCTAAGATCTTTTCATCCATCCCTCTGCCATTGTCGCTGACTTCAATGACCAGTTGATTTTCTTTTGAATCATCCATGGAAACCACCAGATCGACTCGTGAGTTTTCATCAACCGGGTGATCAAAGGCATTTGCGGCATTTATCAAAAGATTAATCAAAATCTGCTCCAGAGGTTTTCGGTCAATAAGCATCTCCGGCAAGTTTTCCGGAATATGGACGTTAAAGGTTTTTACGGTTTTTCCAATCTTGCTTCTGCAAAACGCAACAACTTTTTCAATCACAGGTTTCAGGTCAATTTTTTCAATTGTTTTATCTTTGTCCGGCTTTGAAAATACTTTTAAGTCCTTAACAATCGATTTGATTTGCCTGGAGCCATGTTGGATATTATCTAAAAGTTCAAGAATATCTTTGCGAAATTCAGGGTAAGGCATGTGCAATATTTCCAGATCCGGATGCTTTTTAGCATATTCATCAATTATAGGTATCACTGTATTAATATAATCCCTTAAGATCGGAATATTGACGGAAATATAATTATTCGGGTTATTTATCTCATGGGCGATCCCTGATACCAGGACCCCGATGGAGGCCAGTTTTTCACTATGTATGAGCTGCTTTTGCAGCTGCTTCTCTTCGGTGATATCATGGATGCGAATGATGGTGTTCTCAATGTTGCCGCTTTCATCTAAGATCGGATATAATGAAATCTCTTCGAATCGTTCCGAATTTTTTAAGCTTCGGCGTTGAAATGTCTGCTCCCTCCCCTCTGATACTGCCCCAGGGATTGTGCATGCCTCACATATTTCGGTTTGGTTGCCTAATCCCACAAAACAGGGTTTTCCGATAACATGGTCAGGGTTTTTTATCATATAATAATCCAGTGCAGGTTGATTGATGTTTTTAATAATTAACCCTTCTCCCAGGAGGATAAGCGGATCTGAGATCCCGTCGAAGATCGACTGGAGCATGGTCTTGCTTTTCCGGAGTTCATTTTTTGTGCGCTTGAATTCAGTGATATCCTGTACCGTGCCAATCATCTGAATCGGTCTGCCGGTTTCATCGAAGATAACTTCAGCTTGTTCATGAACAATGCGCTCCCTGCCGTCCGATAGAATGATACGATGGTCAATGCGGTATGGCTTATTCTTATATAAGGCTTCATCAACAGACTGAATAACAAATTCTCTGTCTTCCGGATGTACGAAATGCAGAAATGTGTCATAGGTGACCTCAAATTCCTGGGGTACCCGCCCGAAAATTCGATATATCTCATCGGACCAATCCAACTCATTGGTTACAATATTCCACGTCCAGTTTCCCAGATGGGCAATGCGCTCAACCTGCGCAAGGCGTCCTTCACTTCGCTTCAGTTTCATCTCCGCCAAATTGTGCTCAGTCACATCTTCAAATGTCAGAAAAATCAACGGTATTTTGTTCACTTCTCCGGATATGCGTCGGGCGTTCAGTCGCATCACCCGCCGGCCGATATGTTCAAACTCATGTTCAACTTCATAGCCGTCGAAAGTGGTATCCATGAGGAGGATGTCCTCAATCAGTTCTCGCAGTTTGGGGATATCCCATTGTCGATTGCCCAGCTCATATAATAATTGCCCATCGGTCTCTTGGGGTGTTACCTTGAAAACCTGATAAAAAAATCTATTGGCAAATGTCACCTTCAACTCAGCGTCCAGCACCAGCAAGGGTTCGCGAACTATAGCCACGATGCGTTCAGCATGTTCAAGAGTTTCTTTGATGGTTTTCTCTAACAAGCTGATGCGGCTTACTTCTTTTTCCAAATCCTTGAGCTTCTGCTCCAATTCTTCATATGTCGGTTTATCCGCCATTAAAAACTTCTCCAAATGCTCCGAAAAAATAAAGGCTCATACACTCTTGTTCAAATTAAAAACGGAGTCTGAGCCTTAATGAGTCACATAAGGACTATCCCTGAATTAGGTTATAGTGTAAATCAGGTTAGAGATAGATTCGTTTTTATTAAAACCTCTAATGATATTCTGTAGATACATTTAATAGCATGGAGGGATCGAAACTGCAAATATTTTATGGGGAAAGGTTGTAGCGTTTGATCCGGCTGGAAAAGAGCTACCTTTTTAGGAAAAATGTGGCTATCTGAAGTAACAAAAGGCAGCTCTAAATAGAGCCGCCTTTTGTCTCTAAGGCATTGAATTAATTTAACTATCTTTTTTAGATTATTTTCGTTGGAGCTTCTTGCTTTGCCATGAGAACAATATCTCTTGGATTGCAAAGCTGTTTGGGCAGCTCCGCCACACGTCCGCAGGAAATACAAACAAAATTGATATGTTGCAGTTTTGGTTTGCAAATATGTCTGGGATCTTTGTGTGCCAGGCCGCAATGGTCACAAACATATGCGTCTTTTATTGCCATCGGATCACACAGGTGACCGCAGTCCTCCGTTACTTTTCCGCAAGTTTTGCATACATGAATTTCATTTTCCATAATAGATTTCCTTTCAAAGAAATAAAATTTTCAACAAACACAACATCCATCCAAATACGACTGTTGAAGCAAGTTCATATTTAACTAAACTTAAAAAGAAACTATTTCAAAATTCATGCCAAATACAATAAATTGCCGCTTGATAAATTAAATGGAATTTCAATTGGTTATCAATGGTCTTTAATTTCCCTGACAGGGAAAGCAAAACCAATAGAGACACAATGAAACACAACTGTCTCATGATACATATGGGATTTGTAACCACAAGTGTCCGGATTTCGGCATCAAACGCACTGATCCAGAGCGCGAACCAGCATTCGCATATGGCTTTTTTCGGCCTGGGCAATGGATAAGAAGCTGTCCCGGACAGTCTGATCTTTTTCTTGCTCGGCCATGGTTTTGTATAGATCAAAGGCAGCGTACTCCATATGAATGGCCAGTTCTAAAATTCGCAGACACGGGTTTTCCTCAATATTTTCCAGGTATCCCAGCACCTCCGCAAGGCTTTCCCCACCTTCAAGGATTTCTCCCTCAAGGCTCGCGTAGAGTTCGTCAAAGGCAATGGGAGTGCTTGCAGTTTTTTCCCAGAACCCGTAAACGGTTTTGGCATGTGCGATTTCCGCCCTGGACAACTGCTCCAAGGTAGGAATAATCGGATCAACTGCAAAGTTGTCCAGAATATAAGTATAAAATCGCCAGGCTCCTTTTTCCAGGTCCATGGCGGTAAGCAAAAGCTCCGCAGGTGCTTTGGTTTTATCAAAGACCTGTATTTTGGGAAATCCTTTCAGGGTTTTGCCTTCCCAGGAGAGGATCCCTCCTTCCAGATTGTAAATTGTTTTTTCAGTAATACCTTCTTCAAAAAACATGGATGCTGCAGCCAGAGAGCGACCACCGCTATGGCAGTAGAAAATTACATCCCTGTTTGAAGGCAAGCCGGAAAGATCGGATAAGAGTTCATTCAAGGGAATAAACTTAGCTCCCGGGATGTGGCCTTTTGTATATTCATTCGGCTGCCGGACATCCACAAGCAGGTACTTCTTTTCATTGTGGGATTTGATAAATTGCTTCAATTCTTCGGCCGTAATATCTTCAAATTCCGAGTCGTACATTTTTTACCTCCTTTCAGATATACCTTTGCTTCGGCCATACCACCGCGCAATCACCTCCGGAGCGATACCCATAACATACGCTGCAATAACCAGCTGGTTGATTAAGGTGGTTTTCAATATGCC
>JBARSG010000418.1:0-3669 GCA_049644625.1 Desulfobacterales bacterium
GTTCTGCTTATATTCCATAAATCTTCAGTTGGATAGGCGACGATTATCATGCCTTTGGGAATTTTTGTCACAACAGATATGGTGCGAAATTGGCCGACAGGGAATTCAGGCAACCTTAGCTCTGATGATTTATAGACCTGGGTATTCAGAGAAAGGGTTCCCAAATATTTAGCGGCCAATTTTATGACCGAATCCATATCAAAATCTCCGACGACCGATACTTCCATGGTATCGGTTTTTAGTGATGTCTCGATCCAGGACCGCACATGCTCGAGGGTCAACTGCTTGAATTCTTCAAAAGAGGGAAGTCCGAAACGGGTGTCTCCTCCGGCAAGAAAACGGTTTCCTGAAAGTACCATGGCGCCATCGACTGAACCCGAAAGTTCCAGATATTCCTGCCTGAACCGTTCCATGGAGAGGGTATAAGCATCTTCACGAAAACCCGGATCAACCAGATGTGCATAAAGGAGCTGAAACAACAGCGGTACTTCGTGAGTAACGGTTTCCCCTTTGAAGTAAAAATGATCTTCCGCAACACCGAAAAAAACATCCGTGCTTTTTCCCGCCATGGCACGTTCAACCCCATCTTTGTCTAATGCTCCGAGTCCGCTTTCGTTAATTACCTTTGTGCTTAGCTCAGCAAGGCCAGGTTTTTTTAATGGTTCGGAAGTTTTGCCCGAGCCAAAGGCAAGATTAATAAGCACTTGATTTGCTTTAAAATCGGTTTTCTTGAGATTAAGGCGGACACCGTTTTTGAAATCAACCTGGACAATTCCGAGGTCAGGGATCTTTTTTGTCAGGATAATCGACCCTTCTTTCACGGGTTCCTGAAGATATGGAAACGTCACGGTTTTCTTTTCAGCCGGTCTTGATACTTGTACCTTTTTGCTTTTATAATAAACTCCAAGTATTTGAGAAAGGGAATCCTTATCCGTCCCTGTCGGTTCTGCATTGCCGGTTACAAGTAAAAGCCTGTGTTCCGGCGCCCAGATCTCTTTGAAGGCATCGTGTGCATTTTGTGAGGTCAAAGCGTTGATAAAGGGAGTAAAAAGTTCTTTTTTCTGTTCGGGCGATAAAAAAACTCGGTCTGAATTAAGGTTCCATAATATCTTTCGTGCCAGATGCCGGCTGTTGCGTGTGGAAGCTTTTTTTACTGCGTTATCAAGTTCTGAAAGATAATCTTTTTTTACCCTGTCCAATTCTGATTCAGCAAACCCGAATGTTAATGCCTTTCTTAAGGTTTGTTCGATAAGAGAAAGAGATCTCTTCCAGTTTTCTAGGCTGCACTCGGCGGTGATTTCAGCAAATTTTATTTGATTTAAAAAAATTCCTGAACGAATGGATGCCGAGGTAAAGGGAGTGCCTGCTTTCCTGACCATAGCATTTAGGCGGTCCTGGACAATGCGATTGGCAATATTTTCGATCAATCTACCTCTTTGAAAGGCAAAAGAATCCGGTTTCTTGGAAACCTTTTCCACAACTTCGATGCTTGTCGTTGTATTTCCTGCTTCTTTTTCAAGGTGGTAAAAAGGTTTTATTCCGAAATGATTTATCCTTCCAAAATCGGGATCGGGCACGGGAGGGGCCCGGCTCGATAATGAGGAGAGATTGTCCTTTATTAGTGAGATTGCCGCTTGGGTGTCAAAATCTCCCACCATCACAAGTATCATCTTCTCGGGCCTGTACCAGGAATCATAAAACTCCTTCAAGCGTTTATGGTCAGCCTTTTTCAGCATTTCTTCTTTTCCTATGGGAAGTCTTTTAGATATTTTTGCATGAGGAAATTCAAAATTCAATGTGGCAACATATGTACGATACCCTGCAGAATCGCGTGTTCGCTTTTCAGCCAGAACCACACGCCGTTCACTGTCAATCTCCGACGGTAAAAGAAGCGCACCTTCAGCATAGTCTTTGATTACCGTCAGACCTTTTTTAAGGTTTTTCCTGTCGCCATGGGGCAAAAGAATGTCATAAACGGTTTCATTAAATCCGGTATGGGCATTTGCATCGGCCCCAAACTGCATCCCGATACTCTGGAAATATTTTACCAGTTCCCCGGGCTTAAAATTTGTTGAACCGTTAAACAGCATGTGCTCTAAAAAATGGGCAAATCCCTGTTGATGGTCTGACTCGTGCAGTGAACCTGCCTGAACATCCAGGTGAATACTCACCCTGTCTTTGGGTCTGTGATTTTCCATTAATACATACCTGAACCCATTCGGCAGTTTTCCAAATATAACGTCTGGATCCGGAAGAAGGTCGCTTTTTTGCTGAGGCCATTTAACAAAAGCGTCGATATTTTCAACAGAACTTTTTGTAACGCTTTGAACATTTTGATTAACCAGAGCGCATGAGAACAAAATAACTATTAAAGCAGCACATAGTAAAACTTTTATAATAGAAGGAGCAGAAAACTTTTTAATCATGATTATACTTCCGGAGAACAGAGGAAAAATTATTGTTAAAAAGGCAAAAAGCCTTCAGTATGTTCGGTTTTACTCATGAGGCATACTGAAGGCTTGTTTTCTTTTACTTTAAAACATTTTGTTGGAACTTAAAGCCAAAATCCGTCGATTCATTCCTTAAATGTTATTTTTTAACATAAACACCACGTGACTTTGCTTCAATTTTCCCTTTTTTTGTAAGTTTATACAGCGCATTGCCGAGCTGTCTTGAATTAAAGTCGGTTTTTTCTTTGAGCTGGGAGATGGTAATTCCTTTCCGGGCCTTTTTGACGGCATTTAATATGGTATTAATAACTGTCGGCGGTTTAGCAGGAGCCTTTTTTGCAGCCACTTTTTTCTTTGCCGCAGTCTTTTTAGGAGCAACAGCAGCTTTTTTTGACTGTAATTTTTCAACCTGTTTAGTGATCTTTTCAACTTGTTTGGAAAGTGAAGTAAGTGAACTGCTTATTGTCTTCAATTGATCTTTTAATTTCTTCATTTAGTTTTCCTCCTTGATCAACGATTTTTTTTTAGCACAATTAACATTCTCTTTTAATTTACTATACCTCTTTTTTTAAAAAGTCAACTAAATATGTAGAACATAAAAAAGGCCATACAATAGTTGACAACGCTTTAGTCTTATGAAAGATAAATTTGGTTAACGTAATTTATTTATTCCGCTCATGGCGGGATAGAATTTCCGAAATGTTTACTTACAGGTCCTAAATGAAAAAGAATTCTCCAATTCCCTATAAAAAAGCACTGAATCCTTCTCAACTGGACGCCGTCCAATTCAAAGAAGGACCGCTTCTTGTCATCGCAGGAGCGGGAAGCGGAAAGACCAGAACGTTAACCTACCGGGTTGCACGTCTGGTAGAAGAAGGCATATCGCCGGGCTCCATTCTTCTTCTGACATTTACGCGCAAAGCATCCCAGGAAATGCTGAAGAGAGCCGCAGCGTTGCTTGACAACAGGTGTGAAAGGGTTTCCGGGGGAACTTTTCATTCTTTTTCCCATGCTGTTCTGCGAAGATATGCTTCCAAAATAGGATTCGACCGTGACTTTTCCATTATAGACCGTACTGATGCCGAGCAGCTCATCAGTATGCTGAGAAAAGAAATGGGAGCATTTTCAAGAGACCGTTCCTTTCCCAGAAAACAGACCCTGGCCAATATTTTCAGCCGGTCTGTCAACAAAGTTCTATCTGTTGAAGATGTGGTTTTAA
>JBARSG010000419.1:0-1623 GCA_049644625.1 Desulfobacterales bacterium
GCCAATTGATGAAGCACGAAGGGGAGCAGCCCGTTTTGAATTTCGTAGATTGCCTTTTGAAACATATAAAGGGCTTCCGGGCTTGTTGGCTGATGCTCTGCCGGATAAATTTGGCAATGCTATTATCAATCAATGGCTCGCCGGCCAAGGCCGAACACCTGAAAGTTTCAGCCCGGTGGAACGGCTCTGCTACACCGGAAAACGAGGAATGGGCGCTTTGGTGTTTCGACCTGTGATCAATGTAAAAATAGAAACTTCGGTGCCTGTTGAAGTGCAGGCCTTAACGGAACTGGCACAGGCAGTTGTGGATAAGCGGTCTCAGCTTCAGAGCGATCTTCTCAGTGATCCCTCAGATGCCATGCTGAATATAATCCGCGTGGGAACCTCAGCAGGCGGCAACCGCCCCAAAGCGGTGATTGCCCTCAATGATAAAACCGGAAAAGTATGCTCCGGCCAGGTGGCAGCGCCCAAAGGATATGATTACTGGATTCTGAAATTTGACGGTGTCCGCGATACGTCGCTTGGGGATCCTGCCGGTTATGGGCGCATTGAGTATGCCTATTCTCTCATGGCCAAAGCCGCGGGTATCAATATGACCGAGTGCCGCCTTTTGGAAGAGGGCGACCGCGCTCATTTTATGACCCGGCGGTTTGACAGGTCCGGCAGAAATGAGAAGCTTCATGTTCAGTCGCTTTGCGCCATGGCGCATTTTGATTTCAATACACCCGGAGCCCATTCTTACGAAGAAGCATTTCGAATCATGCGGGAGCTGCGGTTGCCTTATAAAGATGCGGAACAACAATATCGGCGCATGGTGTTCAATGTGGTAGCCCGCAATCAGGATGATCATACCAAGAATATCGCTTTTATCATGGACAAGCGAGGACAGTGGGGTCTGGCTCCGGCCTTTGATGTGATCTATGCCTATAATCCCGACGGACCCTGGACCCATCAACATCAAATGTCTATTCATGGTAAACGTGATGGGTTTACAATCGCAGATTTGCTTGCCGTTGGTAAAGAGATGAATATCAAGTCCGACGTCCCGATTGTCGAAGCGGTGATAGAATCAGTTTCACAATGGCCGCGTTTTGCCAGTGAGGCCGGGGTCGAGAACAGGCAGATTGAAGCCATCGGGAAGGTGCATCGGTTGAGTCTATATAAAATAATTGGATGCTATTGTCTACGATCGACCCAATCTTCTATATTTTGCTCAGATAAAAGGTAATGAGAAGTTCGAAGTTGTTGGAAAGGTTTTTGCACCTCAAGATTATGGGATGGCTACTGCCCAGGGAAGTGAATTGCGCGAAAAAATAAACAGAGCCATTTTATCCATAATCGAAAAAAGCCAAATGGATGAAATACGTTCGAAATGGTTTGGTAGCGAACCCTAAAAGCTCTTTCACCTGCCCTCTTTTAATCTATCAAAAAACCTGAAGGGGAAAAATTTTTACCGGATCTTATCCAAGATATTGGGGTACGTCAGTTTAATTCAAATGCCTTGATTAAAGCATGCATTGTTGGGATATCAGTTTGATATCAAACGCTTTATGTCGTCAGTGATATATAGCAGTTATCTGTAACCCATAAATCAGCGGCGCGGCTTTTTGCGTCCGCTGGATT
>JBARSG010000420.1:0-5309 GCA_049644625.1 Desulfobacterales bacterium
CGTCGCAGGGATAAAACGGCAACACAATGTCTTTGAACAGCTCGGAATCGACCCGGAAGAGGCTTTTGGCTATCACATTATCGAACCGCTCATTCAGCTTCGCAAAGACGGCGTTAGAAAGGTTGGTGAGGCTCTGGGGCTCCCGGCAGAGGCCTTTGACCGCATTCCATTCCCGGGTTCCGGCACTCGCGGCACGTGTGATCGGTGAAACAACCCCGGAGCGCATCGAGACGGTTTGAAAGGCAATCGTTGTGGTCGAACGGCTGCTCAAGGACACCGGTGCATTCCAGTATATGGCGATCCTACATGAAGACCGCGTGACCGGCATGCGTGACGGATTGCGTGATTTTGGTCAGCAGATCGAGGTGCGTTGCTGGGAGAGTGTCGACGCCCGGGTCGCAACACCGACACCGCTTTCTTTCAAAATCCTCGAGGAACTCGTCAGCGAGATTATCCGCAATGTGCCAGGCATCGTCAGTGTCACGTACAACATAGCACCGAAACCCCCTTCAACGATCGAAGCGGTCTGACGATAATGAAAGCTTCAGCAGCTTGAAATGCGTGGGTTACGAGATAAAAAGATCTTTAGTAGAAAAGTTGGGGTCAGTCGTGAGGTTCACGCCGAGTCGCCTCAATCCGGCCTCATCCCCCGGTGTAGGGATATGGGTCATATGGACTTCACACCCCTGGAGTTCCTCCAATTTTTCCATGGCTAACTGGGCGGCAGGATTGGCGGTCGCGCTGATGCTGAGGGCAATGAGGGTTTCCACCAGGTCGAGGCTGAGGGTCTTTTCATTGAGCACCTTGGTTTTGAGATTTCGAACCGACTCGACGATGTTGGGCGGGAGCAATTTAATCTTGTCCGGGATTTCGGCTAAATGCTTGATGGCGTGGAAAATAAGGCTTGAAGCCGCGTGAAATTGCGGCGAGTTGTTTCCGGTCACGATGGTGCCGTTTCCGAGGTCGATGGCCGCTCCGCAAAAAATACCTTCGTTGCCTTTGCCGCTCTCCTGGCCTTTTATGGCCGCGGTGCGCGCCGGTTCGACCACTCGCCGGTATTCCAGCTCCAGGTTGAAGTCTTTAATCAAAAGCTCTACCCGTTGAACCGTTTCCTTGTCCGTCAAACCCATGACATATTCGCACCGATAGCGGAAATACCGCCGAATAACTTCCTGTTTGGCAGCTTCCCGTGTCGCTTCATCGTCCGTGATGGCAAAGCCGGCACGATTGACCCCCATATCCGTGGGGGATTTGTAAAACGGCTCGCCGCCCATTATTTTTTTTAATATTCGTTTCAGAACAGGGAACACCTCCACGTCACGATTGTAGTTGACCGTCTTCTGATTATAAACCTCCAGATGAAAAGGATCTATCAGGTTAAAATCTCTGATATCAGCGGTGGCGGCTTCATAGGCCACATTCACCGGGTGCTTGAGAGGTAGATTCCAGATCGGGAAGGTTTCGAACTTGGCGTAGCCCGCGAAAATGCCCCGTTTGTATTCATGGTATACCTGGGAAAGGGAGGTGGCCAGTTTTCCACTGCCAGGTCCGGGACCGGTTACGATGACCAGGGGTTTATCGGTTTCGATATATTCATTGGCGCCGTACCCCTCATCGCTGACGATCAGATCGATATCCGTAGGATACCCCTTGGTGTATTGATGGGTGTAAACCCGAATGTTTCTTCTTTCCAGTTTATGTTTAAACTGCAGGGCCGACGGCTGGTTTTCAAAACGGGTAATTACAACTCCTAAAACGTCGATTCCCCAACCCCGGAGATCGTCGATGAGTTTGAGGGCGTCGGAATCGTAGGTGATACCGAAATCAGCCCGTATTTTTTTCCTTTCGATATCGCCGGCATAAATGCAAAGCAGAATGTCGGCCTTGTCTTTTAACGCTTGAAGAAGCCTCAATTTTACATTGGGATCATAGCCCGGCAACACCCGGGACGCATGATAGTCAAATAAAAGCTTGCCGCCGAATTCAAGGTAGAGCTTATTGTCAAATTTTTTTGCACGTTCAAGAATTTCAGATAGTTGCTCCTGGATATATTTCTCATTGTCAAACGCCGTATTCGCTGCCATGCTCTCTTCCTTATTCTATTTTAGAATCATAAACATTAACTTTACCCGAAGGGATTTTTTTATCCCATGAAATATTTATCAACAAACATTTTAAGTGTGGCTAACAATAAAATCAATATTTATTTAAAACTTAACGTAATTGGGTTCACATCTTGACGCAAGAAATCGGGTCCGTAGTTGACAAGCTTGAAAAATTAATAGGCAAATCTAACATCCGGGCCTTTGCTGTGAGTTCCCGAAGATAATGATATCTGCCAGTGCGCTCGTGGCGCACTATCTGCTATTGATCAAAGCCCGATATAATTTTAAGCACATTGTGTTTTCGGATATTATAAGGGCAAACTTTTCGAGGGAGATTTGCCTTTTTTGCAATTTTGTAAGAAATAGGATATCTGTACTGGAAATTGAGGTGTTTGAACCGGTGATGATGGCAAGGTGCACAAGTCTGAAGTGTTTCAAGGTGATTTAAATTGATTAGGAATATAGTAATCTTTTTGGGATTTGTAATCTGTATAGTAATAGGATTTATTTATTATTAAAATTCAGATTCTCTGCTTTATTAAGTTTTTTCAAAGTTAGGAAGTTTATTAGATCGCATTGAGGAATCCAACCTGCTGTAGAGTTTGGAATATAAAAACAATTTTGCCCCTTGAAAGGTCCATCTTCAATTATCCATTTATCTTGTACGGAAATTTTCTTACCTGCGAGTCATTTTGCCTCGGTGGTGTAATTCATCCTTTTCGACGGTTGAAATATAGCTTCATAAAACATGAAAAAATTCCCTCACAAAAAATTAAGGACACTCCCTTATATTTTGGGGAATGCCCTTTTTTCTAATTAAAACTGTCAGCTAAACCACAGTGACATTTGTTGCAGCAGGACCTTTTTGACCCTGCTCTATATCAAAGGTTACTCGATTGCCTTCATCAAGAGTCTTGAAACCGGTTGCATTGATTCCTGAATGATGAACAAATACATCCGGGCCATCTTCCTGCTCAATGAAGCCATAGCCTTTGCTGCCATTAAACCATTTTACAATTCCATTAGTCATAGTGACACCCTCCTTTCAAAAAATTCTCATAGTTCCAAACTTCAGGTTGCCGCTTTGACAAATGGATCTTTCCTTCAGAACGAAACCGGCCCACCAATTAAGAACGGGCCTTTATTGATTGTTTGAATAATAAGATGTTGTTGAACAAAGTCAAGCTGATTATAAGATTATTTTTTGCTGAGGATTTTGGACAAATACATGAAACTTTTGTGCCTCGAGTAGCTGCTATCATTTTAAAAATTCCGGAGCCTTAAAATTACTGTAATATCTTTTTTTTACAGTGGGGCAAATCCTTTTTCGGGGGTTTGTCCTTTGATTTTTTGTGGATTTTATGATATATTTAATCGGAGTTAATTGACGATGGGTTTAGCTTCTGGCAAGTTGCACGAAGCGTCCTGACAAACCGGATCGATTGAATATATGATGTTATGTGTTTCTGTCAGATAGAAAGAGATATTAGAGAAGGACACAATGAATAACTCGTTAAAGGGAGCCTTCTTGTCAGGTTTGGTATTTCCAGGCCTGGGTCAGGTTGTTCTAAAACACTACAAACGGGGTGTTGTCATAATGCTTACGGTTTTGGTGAGTCTGTTTGTAATTGTAATAGAAGCAGTACAAAAAGCCTTTACCATCCTCGAAAAGATTGAGTCGGAGGGTGGGACAATTGATATGAATACGATTTCAAACGCAGCCACCCAGGTATCCACCACTTCTGACAGCCTCATATTCCGTTTCGCTTTGTTATTGATAATTTTCTGCTGGATTATTGGGGTTGTTGACGCCTTTAGAATTGGAAAGAAAAAGGACATAGAACAACAATCAACGGGTCAAGTTTCAAATAGCAAGGGCGACTAGTCACATAACAAACGCATTCACTCTGATCCCTGAAGCTGGGGCGAATTTTTCCTTTACCACATACTTTTAGAAACTTCACATTGCAGATGCTGCTGGCCTGCTTTGGGACCAGGTGATGCATAGCCGTTACCTCCACCCGTTGATACCTGCTCCTGAACATATCAAGTCATTGCAATCCTGACATAACCAGAACATCAATAAAAACACAGATGGGAAACTTAAGCGATGCCAAAAGGAACATTCCGCTTTTATGAGGAATTAAATGACTTTCTTCCAAAGCACAGAAGAAAAACTGATTTTGAAGCAAAGTTTAAAGGGAAAAGGTCAATAAAAGATATGATAGAAGCACTCGGAGTTCCTCATACAGAAATCGACCTTATTTTGGTGAATGGAAATTCAGTAGATTTTAATTACATTCTCCAAGATGAAGACCGAGTAAGCGTATATCCTGTTTTTGAATCCCTCAATATTACAGATGTTACCCTGCTCAGAAAAATCCCGCTTCGCAGGAACAAATTTATAGCTGATATCAACCTTGGGGATATAGTTAAATATATGAGAGTCCTGGGACTTGATTTATATTACAATCCTTTACTTTCCACTCGTGAAATAATTGAAATATCCAAAAGAGAAAACAGAGTAATACTAACCAAGAGCAGAAAGCTCCTTAAATTCAAAGATGTAAGCCATGGAATTTTTATTCGCCCTGGTACAACCACAGAACAGATAAGACGAATCATATATTACCTGGATATTAAAGATAAAATAAAGCCTTTTTCAAGATGTCTTCGTTGTAACACCCTATTAGATATCGTACTAAAGGAAAAAATCTTAGATAGAATTCCTTCAAAGACAAAAGAGTTCTGCGATGAATATGTTCAATGCCAGTCCTGCGATAAAATTTATTGGAAAGGAACTCATTTTATTAATATGAAAAAGGCTGTTAGGCAAATACTCGACCAACCAGAATCTTAATGCTTCAAATTTATAAATGGACAAGGATGATTTGACAAATGGTAAAAACAGGATTTGCTTGACCTGACACCAGCAAAGCATGATATCTGTATTTATATTATTTTTGTAATTAGTGTCGATACCGGCAATGTCAGGTTTTGAAAAGCATGATTTTTATGGCATACTCTCAATAGACCACAGCAGACACCAGAACCAAGATACGGAATGGTTATCTGAAAAAACGATCTTGACTTGATATTGACAGTTCGAGTTTGATATCTATCAATTTGATGGAAACATGTCATGGTAAGATATGTCAGAATTGATTTCGGTTATAAATCTTCAAATTTCGCAAGGTGAAGACT
>JBARSG010000421.1:0-2703 GCA_049644625.1 Desulfobacterales bacterium
AAATCATTTTTTTTATTTAACTGGGGCATGATAATGACAGCAAGGCGTATTTAACAAAGGCGCAGCGAATTTAACCGGGGAGCACTAGCAACCTGGTATTTGGTTTTAACTTTAGAATACGCACAGAGTTAAAAATGGCGCTTTCCCATAACATTCTGGTATTAAACATCGGCTCTACCACTACCAAGGCCGCCGTTTTTGAAAACGATCATCCCAAATTCCAGGAAACCATTCCCCATGGCCCCGAACTGACCCGACCTTTAAGCGGTTACATGGAGCAGTTTCCCCTGTATTTGGAACGTGTTAAAAAATTTCTGGCCGATCATCACATCGATGTCGGCCAACTGGATATCATCGTCAGCCGGGGCGGCCTGACCGAACCGCTCTCTTCAGGTGTGTATCTGATTGATAAGCGGATGTGTGATGACCTGCGTTCAGGGAAATACGGTCAACACCCGACCAACCTGGGCCCTCTGATTGCCAATGATTTGGCCGGGCCGGCCGGCATCCGGGCCGTGATTGTGGACAGCCCCAGTACGGATGAATTTCACGCCCTGGCCCGGATTTCCGGCATCCCGGAAATTGAAAGAAAAAGCGCTTTTCATGCCCTGAATCAAAAGGCTGCAGCCAGAATGGCTGCCAGAGAGATGGGTATCTCCTATGCAGAGAGCAACATGGTGGTCGCTCACCTGGGTGGCGGCATTACCGTAGGTGCTCATTGTCAAGGCAAGGTAATTGACAGCACGATTGGCGTTGGGGAAGGAACGCTAACGCCGGAGCGAACCGGAACCTTACCCCTCATGACTTTGCTTCGGCTGCTGGAGTCCGGCCAATTGAGCCTGGCAGATTTGCGCCGGCAGCTAACATCGGAAGGGGGATTGCTGGCCTATCTGGGAACAAGCGATATGAGCCAGGTGGAAACAAAGATCCGGCAAGGCCATGAAAAAGCACTGCTGCTCCTACAGGCAATGGCATACCAGATTGCCAAGGATATAGGGGCCATGAGTACCGTTCTCCATGGCAAAGTAGACTCGATTGTGTTGACCGGAGGTCTGGCCAACTCTGCCATGCTGGTTGACTCGATTGCCGACCGGGTCAAATTCATTGCGCTTGTAAAGGTCTACCCCGGTGAGCAGGAGATGCTTGCCCTTGCTGCCGGTGCCCACAGATTGCTTGCCGGCACAGAAGCAATCAAGCATTATAGCCAGCCGGAATAAGTGATGACCCATGGTATTCCGGCCCCGGTTAAATGAAGAACAAAAGATTTAACTGGGCAAGCAGGATGAACACGATTTTCAGGATTAATCCTGACACCTTGAACCCTAAAAGGGAAGGCCCTTTAAAATGACAACGTTGGTATCGATCGAACTCATTGCGAGCAAAATTTATCTCATACGGGGTATGAAAATTATGCTGGACAGGGACCTTGCAGAGCTTTATGGTGTTGAAACCGGTGCGCTGAACCGAGCGGTCAAACGAAACGCTGAACGCTTCCCTGAAGACTTCATGTTTCAGATTACTGGTGAAGAGGCAGAACTTTTGAGATGCCAAACTGGCATCTCAAAGCCAGGACGCGGTGGTCGCCGTTATTTACCTTATGCCTTTTCGGAACAAGGAGTCGCAATGTTATCCTCTGTTCTCAATAGCAAGCGCGCAATTGAAGTGAACATCGCCATCATGCGGGCGTTTGTCCAACTCAGAAAAATGATAGATTCACATGCTGAACTATCCCGTAAACTTTCAGACTTGGAACGAAAGCTGGGCGATCACGATGAACAAATCCAGGCAATTTTCGAAGCAATTCGCCAGCTAATGGCACCGCCTGACAAGAAGAAGAGAAAGATCGGATACACAGTAAAAGAGAAACAAAAAGCTTACGTTAAAAGAGCCAAAAAGAATAAACCACCCCTGGAGGTCTCATTTACACCCAAGGCGAAAAAAATCTGGGAAGCCATTGCCGGCGATATTCAGATCAAAATTTTAAATAACGTCTGGTGTGTTCATTGCAGAAAGGGGTCTTCTATCGGCAACCTGACCGGCAAGATTGAGTCCGGCATGCTGGTGTTGCGTGGCACTTGCACAAAATGCGGTGGCGATGTGGCACGTGTTATCGAAAATGAATGAAATTGACGAATGTTTGGATTAAGTATCAGCAGTAAACAACATCCCCAATATTTGTGTAGATTGGAGGTCACAATTTACGACTTCCAATCAAGATATTATGGGATTGTATAAACAAGTTTGTTTTCCGACAGGATGAACAAGATGTTCAGGATTATTTTTACCAAGTAAATCTAAAGGTTAACGAGGAACTTATAATCTAAGGGGCGTCCCGCAAGTCACGGATTATTGATGAGGGGTTAAGGCGCGTTAAGCATTAACGTTCCCAAGATTTCTGACCAGTTTTGGTCGTTAGCTTAAGAAAATTTTCCGGAGCTCTTTTTATGCCGACTTTAAAACAGATTAAACCTTTGGAGTAATATTTTATAGAACGTGTCATTTCCGCCAAACCACTGGAGGACTTTAAAGTCGAGGTGGAATTCTCCGATGGTACTCATGGGGTTATTTCACTGAAAGACCGTCTATTCGGACCCGTTTTTGAACCGTTAAAAGATCCTGATTATTTTGCACGGCTTACAATTGACAAATTTGGAGTTATATGTTGGCCAAACGGTGCCGATATCGCTCCGGACGCGTTATATG
>JBARSG010000422.1:0-1706 GCA_049644625.1 Desulfobacterales bacterium
GCCAGAACGCATGGGCCTGAACCGCGCTGCAAAGCAATCCCGCACCACAATAAAGAAAATGACGTCGGCTAATTTTTTTCATGAAGCACAACCATAACAATTAAACTGCAAAGCTTAAGCCCGATCAGGCCGGCCGCAGCCCAGATGATCCCGCAATAGGGGATCAATACTACGTTTGTGACCAGGGTTCCACATGCGGCTCCGATAAGATCGGCAGAAAAGGTTCGGGTCACTGCCGGGGCGTCTCCGCCCCGTAAATAAAGAGCAACCGGAAACTGAAAACCGCAGATCAGCGAAATCACAAAACCGAAAACAAGAAAAAAAGCCACCGGCAGATGATACCCTCCGTGTTTCATAACGATAATCAACAGACCCATCAGGACAATCAGCAGACCGTCGGCAACTGCCAGGGTCTGTTTGCTTCTGTAACGAAGTCTATCGCCGAACCAGGCACCGGGCAAAAGGCCGGCCAAAAAAACGGTGACAATCATACCGATTTGCAGATAAATATAACCGAAGAAAATTTGAAATGCAAATATTACCAGGATTTCGCATCCCATTACCGTGAACCCTGTGGAAAAAAGAGCAAACTCTTCGGCACTAATGCGTATCAGGTAGATCAGACTGAGTATCGCCAGAACCGCGATGAAAGCGGTTGGTGAAGTGGAAAATTTTGCAAACCACTGTGTAAACATCAAACGCATCAACTGAGGGAAATAATCTCTGTTTTTAGGCGCCGTCGAATCTATAAGGGCATTTAAGCGCTGGATTCTTTCAGGGGTCAGGTTCCCGTAATAATACCCTCTGATATAGCGGGTGTGGATATTTTTTTTAACCAGAAGTTCCGGGATATCGGTGCTCAGGGGTTGAGAACTGCATAGAAAAAAGATCTTTTGACCCGGCAGTAGCAGCACATTGTCAAAATAGTCGGTTACGGTATTATACACTGAGGAAAGCTTCCGGCGCTGCGGTTCGGCCAGGTAATTATCGTACCCGTTCATTGCAAAACTCAACACCCCATGTTCGGCAAGGTGACGTCTGGCCAAGGCAAAAAATCTGTCTGTAAAAAATCGGTTGAGTTGAAATGTATCGGGTTCACTCAGATTGACAATTATAGCGTCGTAGATTTTATCTGAACCTGCCAGATAGGCCCGACCGTCCTGATGAATTACATTCAGGCCGGGAATCTTTTTTATCAGCCCGAACCGGAATTGAACCTCTGCAACCTGTGGATCGAGTTCCACATAATCCACCGAAGCAGGCTTATACTTTTCCAGTTCGACCATCATACCGCCTTGGGCAGAAATCAGAAGAATATTATTTACCTGATGTAATTGAGCCAACGGATAATGAATGGTCTCTTCAGCCATGCTCAGATTCTGATTCCCATACAGCGGGTTGCCGCTCACAAACAGTGTAAACTGATCCCGGTCTTGCTGAACTTGGATCCGGCCGTAACGAGATTCGCTGTAAAAAACCAGTTTGCCTTCCGAAGGGTTGAGAGATGCGGGTTCCAAAAAAATGCCGACAACCAGAATGGAAACCGTAACACCCGTCCCCAAATAAACCGCTGGATGATGCCGGGAAGAGGCACGAAACAGGAGGCAGGTTGACAGTACCAGCGGTAAATTTGCTAAAAATACGGCCTGTAAAGGGGTAACCAGAAAAACAAGGGCAAAGGAAAACAGGGCGCCGCCGGACACATC
>JBARSG010000423.1:0-2239 GCA_049644625.1 Desulfobacterales bacterium
GATATGAGAATAGCAAAGAACACCGTAATTATGACGATCACAATAGACGGCGGGTCAAAAAAGATGACGAAGGGAATGAGACTACAGGTCAAACCGCTGCATGGCTCCTGGTGGCTGCAAACTTGACCATTGCCTTCAGCATCCTTATGAAAGGGGCGAGTCGCTTTCTTCCGTTAGATCCACAAACGAAAAGTTCATTCAAGAGCTTTAACCAGCTCCAGAAAAAATATTTGATGAGATTCCATTATATTTTAAATCCAGTCGCCTTGTGTATAGCTTTTTTTCATTTTCTGTTGTCTTCGTGTCGTTCATCCCCCTTCCCTGAATGGGGCTTAATAGTAGTGACAGTGATGGTTTTTCTTGGTTTAATTTTAAAGTTCAAATTATCTCCCAAGGGGATGCGGAAATTCGTTTATCGCTTACATACGTCATCGGCACCCTTTTTAATAATGATTCTTTTGCTAGTGGTCGGCCATCAGATTGTTGACTGAGGAAAATCTTCGGTGAAAAGTGCAATTATCATATTAGTAATCGGGTTTCTTGTCTTTGAGTTTATTGAGCATGTTGCTATTCCTCTGATTTGGTTTATAAAAGACCGAAGGAAAAGATCTAATTACGGCGTGATGGGCATGATTGGAAAAATTGTTGAAATTAAGCGATGGGATAAAACTGAAGGCCAAGTTTTGATTAACGGCGAGCTATGGAAGGCTATTTGCGAGGTTCCATTAGCAGTTTGTGGTAAAGCGGTAATCCAGGATGTTGAAGGTCTCACATTGAAGTTAAAACCTTATGAAACAATAGAAAAAGTATAAGGCAGATGCATATTTTAATTAAAAATCGTTTTTCCACAGTTTAAATGAAAGCCGGGATTTCCGGTTAGCAAATAATGCCAGGATGCTTCTGGATAACATTATAAATTGCATGTTATACAGAAACTTTTTAACTCTAATAGCAAAGAAAAAAACTATATAATCTCCGGTTATATTGCTTTTATTAAAATCTGATACAAATATCAGAGAACGCATTATTATTGATGGTTTAAGAAAGGAGTAATTCAATCAATGGGAAATGTTAGGAAACATGTTTTCGTCATATTTGCTGTTCTTATTTTTCTGACAGGTGAAACAGGAGCCGCTAAAAAAGATGCGAAAATCTCATCTGAAAGAGCAAGAATCATAGTCTATTATTTTCACGGCACATACCGTTGCCCTTCATGTACAAAAATAGAAAAATGGTCTTATGAAGCAATAAAGCACTCTTTTCTGAAAGCACTGAAAGAAGGCAGGCTGCTGTGGAAACCTGTAAATGTCGACAAACCGGAAAACAGGCATTTTGTCAAGGAATACAGTCTGTTCACCAAATCGCTGATAATTACAGAGGTGAAAGGCGAAAAACAGACGAAATGGAAAAATTTGGACAAGGTGTGGCGACTTCTCAGGGATCAGGAAAAATTTTCCGCCTACGTCACACAGGAAGTAAAAAATTATATGGATAACTGATCATGGAAAGCAGTCTTATTCCCGCATTTTCCGCAATCTGGTTCGGTATTCTCACTTCGATCAGTCCGTGTCCGCTTGCCACCAACATTATCGCCACCACATATATCGGAAAGCAGATAAAAGACTCTTACGGCACTCTGATTGCAGGCTTTTTTTATACAATCGGAAGAGCATTTGCTTATGTGGTCATCAGCTTCATAATCGTGTTCAGTCTTCTTTCAGTTCCCGAAATATCTTTTTTTCTTCAGGAAAATATGAACAAGATTCTCGGTCCCTTGCTGATAATCGCAGGCTTGTTTGTTTTAGAAATCTTGTCGTTCAGCTTCGGCGGATTAAGTTTCAGCGAGAATTTTCAAAAACGCCTGGGAGCCGGCAGTATTGTCGGCGCATGTATTCTCGGATTCATTTTTGCGCTTTCTTTCTGTCCGATATCTGCTGCGCTTTTTTTCGGGAGCATTATTCCCCTTTCATTGAAATATGAATCGAGGTTGGTTCTGCCGTTTCTTTACGGAGTTGGTACGGCACTTCCTGTTTTATTGTTTTCATTAATCATTTCCTATTCTTCACGCTTTGCAGGAAATTTTTTCAACAAACTTGCTGCTGTGGAATTGTGGCTGAGACGTATAACCGGCTTGCTTTTTTTAATAATCGGAATATATTTTTGTATGAAATATATTTTCAGAATAATCAACTTCTGAATAATAATTACTCTGTTTCCGTGATAAAACAAGCCATATAAC
>JBARSG010000424.1:0-23127 GCA_049644625.1 Desulfobacterales bacterium
AAAAAACAAAAAAAGGGGTATATAATGCTTTTGGGATTTAACGGAAGTCCAAAACCCGATAGTAATCTGCGAAGGATAATTGATATGATGTTAAAAGAATCCGGAAAGGATTACCGGATATATGATCTGGCACAAATGGATATCAAACCTTGTGTGGGATGTGTCAAGTGTGCCAAGAACAATCGGTGTGTCATGGAAGACGATATGTTTCCCTTGTATGATGAAATCGTGGAGTCGGATGCCATTGTTGTCGGAGCGGTCGTATATTTTAGAAAAGCCAATGGGTTTACCCATAATTTTCTTGAACGATTTTTCCCTTTGCGCCATAAAAAACCTCAGACCATGGGAAAGCCGGCTGTCTCGGTAGCTGTCGGAGGTAACGAAGCGGAAATAGTGTGTAATGAAATCGGCTATCATCTAAGTAGTTATTTTAATTTTGAAATAGTGGATAAACTCTTCTACAATACCATGACCCCTCCGTGTTTTATATGTGGATTTGGAACCACCTGCAAATATGGTGGTCCGGCACGTTGGATGTCTCCTGAGGAATTTGATAATTTTAATAAGGTTACCCCTGACATGTTTCAAAAATTTGAGACAGATAATAAGATTGTAAAGAGAGTAAAGGAAATAGGGAGACGACTGGGTAGTATATAACTTCTCTTGCATTGTTGATTATTAGAAACGCAGCCCAAAAATTAAGGCCGCCCAGGGCAAACGCATTTGAATCCCAATACAGGGAAAACGCTCCACGACGGCGTGTATCTCTTTCCAACCGACTGAAACTTGTGCTTAAGCACCCGTAAGCCCGAGCCGCGCCAGAGTTAGATCGGCGGTGCGGTTCGCGCCATCCACGAGAACTGTAAAAAGGCGGTTAACAAAAGCCTATCCCTTGAGGCGGTCATAGACTGCAGCGAAGGAGAAGAGATACAGGTTGAACCGGGGTTTGATCCCGACGCCATAAAACTGACCGGCAATGTAACCGGTGAGCCGCCGTTCAAAGGTATTTTGCGCCATAAAGGCTGGCGCGTCCGAAAACTGGAACTGCCCGCTGTATCCGGTGGTCAAGATGCACGCATCATCGCTCCTGCCGAAGTGGAAATTCTTTAGATCTGGCATAATATCCATCAAACAAATAAAGTAACACTTTAACTTTATGAAAATGTTACCGATCGTTTAAAATCGATTGGTTTCAACGAATGGATGGTGAATACGGCACCGTGATTCCGGTTGCCATGGCCAAACAGGAAGAAAGTAGCATTTTCGGAGAATCTTTACCCGCCGGTATTGTGCTGCACACGGGATGACCCCTGACATGGGGCAAACCAAAGCCTGGTCCTAGGGGCCGGGATTCTTCACTTAAATCAGCCTTTTGAGATTTTTTGGTATAATGGCGAGATATCGCGTAAGGTCTTCACCACATTACGGAGCGATTTTAAAAAAAGGTCGATATCTTTTTCGGTATTGTCCTGGCCGAGTGTAATTACCAGGGTACCCTGGGCGTCCGCATGGGAAAGGCCGATGGAAATCAAAACATGCGATGCTCTGAGGGATCCGGTAGCACAGGCCGAGCGCGTGGATACCGCAATGTCATCATCATCGAGCATCAGCATCACGCTTTCACCTTCGATATATTTAATAGATACGGACAACAAATTCGGTAAGCTGTTTTCCGGCGGCGTATTGATGATGTACTCATCGATGTGCTTGGGCAACTCGTTGATCAGCTTGGATTTAAGCTTTTCCAAATGTGCCAGCCATTCAGGCAACTTTTTTTTGGCGATCTCGGCAGCCGTTGCCATTCCGATGATTCCGGTCAGATTTTCGGTTCCCGCACGCTTGTTGTTTTCCTGAACACCACCGTCAAGCAACGGCCAAACCATAATACCCCGACGAACATAAAGCCCGCCCACACCTGTGGGACCATAAAAAGTGTTAGACGCAAAACTCAAAAGATCCACCCCCATTTTCTGCACATCAATGGGGACGATACCTACGGAATCGACGGCATCCGTATGAAAGATAACTTTTTTCTGACGAGCAATTTTAGCAATTTCTTCAATAGGTTGAATCGTTCCGGTTTCATTGTTGCTGTGCATGATGCTTACCAGTATGGTCTCATCGGTGATGGCATCGGCCACATCCGCCGGATTGACACGCCCGTATTCATCCACATCAAGGGAGGTGACGGTATACCCAAGTCCTTTGAGTCGTCGAATACTGCGGATTACAGCATTATGCTCGATGTTTGACGTGATTATATGCTTACCTTTTTTGGCGTTGGCCAAAGCAACTCCTTTGACGGCATGATTGACAGACTCCGTTCCCCCCGAGGTAAACACCACTTCTTTGGGGTTTGATGCATTGATAAGGCCCGCCACGGTTTCACGCGACTTTTCCAATATTTCAGCGGCCGTTTCACCGCGTTTATGCTGACTGGAAGGATTGTGGTAATCCTCCCGGATGGCGGCGACCATTGCCTCTTTAACTTCCGGCAGAAGCGGGTTCGATGATATGTGATCCAAATTGATAATGCGCATGGCCATAATCCTTTCTCAGATATGAATTAGTGTTCTTCGGCAAGACTGTGCTGACACGCTTCACAGAATTCTGTGCCTTCATCAAGTTCCACATCGCAGTAAGGACAGTAACACTGGTCTCCCCGGACATGTTCATGTTTTTCTTTGCGTTTGAGTTCTACCTGGGGTTTCCCTGCTTTTCGATTTTCATAATCTTTAATGGCCAATTGCAGAGCATCAGCGCCTAAATTAGAACAATGTAGCTTATTTTTAGGCAAACCCTCCAGGGCATTGGCAACATCTTTGTTGGTAATCTGTTTGGCCTGGTCAATGCTTTTTCCCTTGGCGATTTCCGTTAGCATACTGGAAACTGCGATTGCCGATCCACATCCAAAGGTTTGAAATTTGATATCCTCTATCTGCTCATCTTTAATTTTCAAATAGATGGTCATCATATCTCCGCATAACGGATTTCCAACTTCTCCAACGCCGTCTGCATTTTCGATAACCCCTACATTTCTAGGATTCCTGAAATGGTCCATTACAACTTCGTTATACATAATTTTTTCCTCCCTAAAATTGGTTCCTGACGAATATTTATTAGATCATATATTAATCATTATTTGCTCAAAGTAAATGATACTATTTTTTTGGATTTTTGAATGAATGTTCTCAGTCTTGAATAATAAATGTACGGAGTCGCCGGAGGAAAGACGATTATGTGAAATCATCTTTTCCGAGACCTTACTCTACAGAGATTGCTTTTACACTGGGAATGCTCTATAATTATTTTCTTAAAAAATTGAAGCTCGAAAAATTCAAAGTTTACATTCGAAATCGTTAATGATATTAATATGCTGACATATACTGATTTAGGCATTAAAATAGGCATGAATGCTTGATATGACGATCACAATATGTTGAATGGAGTATTTTTGTAATAGGAAGGAATATAAACTTAATGATAATAGAAAGAAGAAAACATCCCAGAGTTAAAACAAATAACCTCATATCTTATGTTTGTATAGAGGATAGCGGGAGCCAAACAAAAAAGGGGAGAGGAAAGGCCATAAATATATGTCAGGGAGGAATCCAGATAGAAACTCATAACCCGATTGAATCGGAAGATATTTTGCTAATGGCCATCGACATTGAAGATGAATTAACGAGAATTAAAGGCAAGGCCATTTATTGCGTACCAGACGACTTCGGGAAGTTTCGAACTGGAATTCAGTTTCTTGAAACCAATGAGAAAATCGTATCATTTGTAACAAGCCTGTTAAAAACTTATAGCAAATTATTAGGGATAGCTTAACCCGCCTGCCGTGACAGGACATGGTGTTGCATCACAGTTTTCTTTCCTGAATAAGTTATCACAGGACGGACTTGATTTGATACCTGGATAATAACTTTGCGGTATAATTTCTAAAATGGTACATATCGGTCCAGGTGCGAAGTCAAGGGTTCAATGATACGACTTCAATATGTGCCCAGAGACCTTAGTCATGCTGTTATGAAGATGGGAGAAAAAAAAGATTGCTGCCGAATCCCATCTTCATAAACCACATGATTTTGCTACCTTTCGCTGACCACGTTATGCAACAAATCCTTCAATTAAGGCGGTGTTTCCTTTAAAAGGGGCTTGTCGTAAGTAACTCCCTCACTTTGATTTTTCTTTCATCATTTCAGCAGCGCCTTCGGCTTTTTCTTTTACCATCTCAACAGCCGCTTCAGTCTTCTCTGTTGTGGCCTCAGCAGGGCCTTCCGGCGTTTTTTTCATCATTTCGGCAGGGCCTTCGGCTTTTTCTTTTACCATCTCAACAGGTTTCTTGACTTCACTTTTGGTTGATTGTTCAACTTTTTCGCCCTGTCCACATGCAACGAAAGCGAACAGGCAGACGATACCCAGTAACAGTGTGACATGCTTCATGATCTTTCCTCCTTGGTTAAGTTAAAAATATTTTATCCGTCCATAAATACACTGGCAACATATTGCTAAGGTTCAAAAATTATGGCATCATATTAAAATCAGCGATCTAAAGCGAGTAAGAATATTAAAGTGGGCAAAGAATTTAGAATTAAAATTGAATCCGTCTTAAACCTGAAGACAATTTTGTTTATTAAAATAATATATTAATTTAATTGATAAAATTAAAATTATCCGGTTTTCCAAAAAGAATTTTATTTAGCATTAGCAGATACAATTTTACCCAGGGCGAATAATCTCATGTTGTTGTCAACTTCGAGTGAAAGATGGTCTTGCCGTGACTTTGGATGTTTTTAAAATATTAGATTATTTTCCTAAATGCAACCCCTTTATTAAGGATTATTTATTGATCCGCCTTAAAAAAGAATCTTGTGGACTTTTATGGGAAACTCGGAAACATCCGAGAGTCAAAACAACCAACCTCATATCTTATGTTTGTATAGATGATAGCGGCAGCGAAATAGAACAAAGCATGGGAAGGCTATAGGGAGAATCCATTTATATTGATTTCTTTGTTACTATAAGTTATCTTAAACAATTGCTGAATCCACCGAAAATAGAAACCAAAATCATGAAAATAGAAGTCAGAATAACGGCACTGGAAAAACAAATTTATAAATTGGATAAAAAGGGTTTCTCCCATGGAAAATAATAGACTTGATAGAAACGAAATCCGTGCTTCTATATTTGAGATAGTTAATCGTATGTCCGATGATGAGATGCTTGCACTTTTAAAAGAATTGAGAGAACGACAATACAGAGAACGAAGGAAGTATAATAGAATAGATTTCTTTACGATAATAGATTACTCTGCAGGGGATCAATATTATCGAGATTTTATTCAAGACATGAGCAATAGTGGTGTCTTCATCAAAACTTCTCAAAAATTTTCAGTCGGTCAAATTATTCGAATGACCTTCATGTCCCGGGATTACCAGAAACCTTTTAAGATCAATGGGGAAATTGTTCGTGCTAGCCCTGATGGTATCGGCGTAAAATTTAAAATAGAAAGCCAGGTACAGGAAGAGGCTATAAAAAGCCTTATAGACATAATCTGACAATTGTAACTTCTCAATAAGTTCTGGTGTATTAGTTGTGGCTGCTGGGTTTAGAGATGAGGGCCATCAAAAGGATATTTATAAGATCGCCAAAAAACTATTTAGATTAGGTTTGATAGAGTGACAATTAAATCGGAGACAAAACTACCATGGAACTTTCATCTTTAAATGCTATTTCTCCTGTTGACGGCCGTTATCGCAAAGTTACCGAGAAGCTCGCCGATTATTTTTCTGAAGGCGCATTGATAAAATATCGGGTGATGGTGGAGGTGGAATATTTTATTGCATTATGCAATTTGCCGCTTCCTCAATTGGCGGATATTGACAAGAATATATTTGAAGCACTGAGAAGTGTTTATAAGGAGTTTTCCAATGATGACGCTCGCAGAGTAAAAGATATCGAGGCGGTTACCAACCATGACGTCAAGGCAGTTGAATATTTTCTCAAGGAAAAATTTGATGCCCTTGGATTGCATCGCTTCAGGGAGTTTATCCATTTTGGCTTAACTTCCCAGGATATTAACAACACTGCCATGCCCAGCTCATTAAAAGGTGCATGGGTCGATGTTTTGCAACCTGTTTTAGATGAGATTGTTGACACGTTGAATGAACAAGCCAATCAATGGAAAGAGGTCCCCATGCTGGCAAGAACCCACGGTCAGCCGGCATCGCCCACCAGCATGGGCAAAGAAATTTTTGTGTTTGTGGAGCGGCTAAAAAAACAGAAAAACCTTTTGGAAACCATCCCGTTTTCCGCCAAATTCGGCGGGGCAACCGGTAATTTCAATGCGCATTATGTGGCCTATCCTGAAATCGACTGGACAGGGTTTGGAAATCATCTGATAAACCAGGTGTTAGGACTTGATCGATCAAAGGTTACCACCCAGATCGAACATTATGATAATCTGGCAGCATTTTGTGATAACCTTAAACGCATCAATACCATTCTCATCGATCTGAACAGGGATATCTGGCTGTACATTTCCATGAATTATTTCAAGCAGAAGATAAAAGACAGCGAAGTAGGGTCTTCTGCCATGCCCCATAAAGTCAATCCCATCGACTTCGAGAATTCAGAAGGCAACCTGGGTGTGGCCAATGCGGTTTTTGAACATCTTTCCGCCAAGCTGCCGATTTCAAGGTTGCAGAGGGATTTGACCGATTCCACGGTTACAAGAAATATCGGGGTGCCGCTTGCCCATACGTTCATTGCTTTTAAATCCCTTTTAAAAGGACTGGACAAATTGATTTTAAATTCCGAGGCCATTCATGCCGATCTGAAGGATAATTGGGCGGTGGTCGGAGAAGCCATCCAGACCGTTTTGCGCAGGGAAGGGTATCCGGAACCCTATGAAGCCCTGAAAGAATTAACGCGGACCCATTTGCGCATTGACCAAAAGGCGATAGTTGAATTTATAGAAAGCCTGTCTGTTGATCAAACCGTTAAAGAAGAATTAAAAAAAATAACCCCTCAAAATTATACGGGCATCCATGATTTCTAAAACGGCATTTGTAATTTAAACTTCTCGGAATTGTAACATCTCAATAAATTATGGGGCCGGGTCAATAGGATCATTTCATACACCAGAACTTATTGAGAAGTTACTCGGAATTTCTACAACCTATTGAAATTAATTCAGGTTCTCGGTGAAAATTTTTAACCCCATCAATACCCCTCTTACGGGAACCAACCTCATTGAAGCAAGTGCGGGTACCGGCAAGACCTATGCAATTGCCGGAATCTATTTAAGGCTGGTTCTCGAAGAACAACTTACCACCGATCAAATTCTGGTAGTAACCTTTACCCAGGCTGCCACCCAAGAGCTTAAAGACCGGATCCGCAATAATCTTTTGAAGGCGAAATCCGCATTTTCAAAGGGATCGAGCAACGATGATCTGATTAACAGGCTTGTCAAAAAACATGAAAATACGGCTCAGGCCCTTCGGTTGATTCAAGACTCCCTTATTGATTTTGACAATGCCGCTATTTTTACCATACACGGTTTTTGCCATAGGGTGCTGAATGAGCATGCGTTTGAAACCCAAAGTTTATTCGACACGGAACTTGTTACCGATCAGACCGATATAGCTAGGGAAATCGTGGATGACTTCTGGAGAAACCATTTTTACAGCATGCCTCGGGAATTTATAAGCTATGCCTGCAAAAAGATATCCGGTCCGGAATATTTTTTAGCGCTTTTGGCAAAAAAAAAGGCGCCGGATATGAGGATTATTCCGGGACTCGAACCCCCTGACTTAGAGAGCCTTGATGATTTTAGAAATATTTTCAAAAAGCTTAAAATCGCCTGGCGCATGTCAAAGGAACAGGTAATACCGTTATTAAAAAATCCGTGTTTAAGCGGTACTTTTTACGGAAGCACGAAGACAAAAACAAAGCACACAGCTTTTTCCAAAAGAGATCTAAAGGTTTTGTCCATGGCTCGAACCATGGATAGATTCGTTGATTCAAAATCAATGGGTTTTCCTGTGTTTAAAGATTTTGAAAAATTTACTGCAACCAAACTTGCAGCGTCCACCAGAAAAAATCATACTCCCCCGTCTCACGATGTTTTTAATATATGTGACGAACTCTATGAAAAAGGGATTGCCCTTGAAGCGGAAATGGAACGTCGTCTTCTATATCTAAAAACCTTGTTTTTCAGTTACGCCGGGGAACAACTTCCGGCCAGAAAAGAAAAGAGCAATATACAATTTTTTGACGATCTTTTGATAAGAATAAAAAAAGCACTTGAAGATACCGGCGGGAATGAGTTGGCATCAGCCATTCGCCGGCAATACAAAGCAGCCCTTGTGGATGAATTTCAGGATACCGATTCTGTTCAGTATGAAATATTTCGCCGGCTCTTTGATTCGAAACAGAGTGTTCTGTTTATGATTGGTGATCCCAAGCAGGCCATATACGGTTTCAGGGGGGCTGATATTTTTTCGTACTTAACGGCTGCCGGCAATGCGGATTCAAAATATACTCTGATAGAAAACTGGCGATCAACACCTGGTTTGATTAGAGCTGTAAATACCATATTTTCAAATGTTCCATCACCGTTTGTTTTTGAGCAGATCGGGTTTGAAAAAGGAATCCCCGGGGAAGAAATCCAATCCATGGATGATAAATCTTTACCCCCGCTTATATTATGGTATTGGGAATCGGACAAAAACACAGACACGCCCAAACTTCTGAACAAAACCCAAGCGGTGCCGTTGATCGCAAAGGCGGTTACGGACGAAATCTCCCGCCTGATTGCTCCGGGTCCAAAGAGTCGGTCCGATGATGAATCTGATCGGATTAACGTCGGAGATATCGCTGTTCTTGTTCGGACGAACCGGCAGGCTCAGATAATCAAAAAAAGTCTGTTATCAAAACGAATACCCTCGGTTCTCTATGATACCGGGAACATTTTTCATACCCGCGAAGCCCGGGACATGGAAAGGATTCTTTTGAGCATTGCCGAACCTGCCAGTGATCGGCTGTTCAAAACAGCCCTTGTGACCGACATACTGGGTGTTTCCGGACACAAAATCGATTCCGCAGATAGTGAGCCTTTTTGGTGGGAAAAGCGGGTCAGCAACTTCAGGGAGTATTTCCGGCTGTGGAACCGATACGGTTTTATCAGAATGTTTCGGAACTTCATGTCAAAAGAAAAAGTCAGAGAACGGCTTTTGGCGTTTCCGGACGGGGAAAGAAGACTGACCAATCTTCTTCATCTGGCCGAAATACTCCACCAGGAATCGGTTGAGAAAAAAACCGGGATCACAGGTTTAATTAAATGGCTGTCTGAACAGATCAACACGCCTATTACAGAATCCGAGATTCACCAGCTTCGTCTTGAAAGCGATGAACATGCCGTAAAAATTATAACACTGCACAAAAGCAAAGGGCTGGAATTTCCGGTGGTATTCTGCCCCTTTTCATGGGGAGGATCACTCATCAAAAACTCGGAGATAACATTCCATGATAATGATACTAAGGAACTGACACTCGATCTGGGTTCCAGTGAAAAAAATATTCATCTTGCCTTTGCTCAAAATGAACTCCTGGCAGAGAACATGCGGCTGCTTTACGTGGCGGTAACACGCGCCATAAAAAGGTGTTACCTGGTATGGGGACGATTCAACACTGCGGATACTTCTGCCATGGCCTACCTGTTTCACTATGGGCCAACACCCGAGGATGACATTAAAATAGAGGATCTGGTTTCTTCTTTAAAGACAAAGGTTTCAGAGAAAAAAGATGAGGAATTATTAGAAGATTTAAAACAGCTGGCGGACAAATCCAAAGGAACCATAGAACTTGCTCTGTTGCCTCTGGATAACGGTGTGGAATATGCACCTCCCGAAGATGAAAAGGAAGAAATTTCTTCCCGGCAATTTTCGGGGAAAATAGACACCTCTTGGAAAATCTCAAGTTATTCATCCATGGTATCGCAGCGGGTCCCGGAAGAAGCGGCGCCCGATCGTGATGTATCCCATGATCCTTACGGTTACACTACGGAGAGCGGTCTTGAGCGTATTGAAAGAACGGACATTTTCTCCTTTCCAAAAGGCGCAAGAGCCGGGATTTTTTTTCATGATATTTTTGAGCATCTCGATTTTACAGCTTCGGATTACGGGTATAAAGAGGCACTGGTAACAAACAAATTAACGGCATACGGGTTCGATTCAAAATGGCGGTATGCGGTATGCGACATGATAACCAAGGTCCTATCCATACCGCTTGAAATAAGAACAGAGGCTCTGACGCTTTCTTCGGTTCAGTGCAAGGACCGGATCAATGAGATGGAATTTTATTATCCGTTGAATCCCTTTACACCACAACAACTGGGAAAAATATTTTCCGATCATGGAAGAATCCAATTTCCCGCCAATTTTCCGGACCGAATTGGAAAGCTGACCTTTCCTTTTGCAAAGGGGTTTATGAAAGGATATATAGACATGGTCTTCCATGAAAAGGGGCGTTACTACCTGGTGGACTGGAAGTCGAATCTATTGGGAACCCGGGTGGAGGACTATTCCAAAGATGCTTTGAACACGGTGATGAGTAATGATTTTTACATCCTTCAGTATCATCTGTATACACTCGCGCTTTATCAGTATCTTTGGGTTCGGCTGCCGGGTTTTGATTATAAAAAAGATTTTGGAGGTGTGTTTTACATTTTTATAAGAGGGGTGGATCCTGATCATGGACCGGAATTCGGAATTTACAAAGATTATCCCAGCCCGGATCTTATTCATGAACTGGCCAGAGCGCTTATTCCGGGGTATTGAATTAAATACCTAAAATTTAAAATGCCTAAAATGCCTAAAGTTTTCCAAATCGATCTTGACTATATTTATATTGGGAATTTCCTGAATGATTGCGGGTCTCATTGTTTTAAAAAGCTAAAATGGTACGGTACAATAATTTTAGGCATTTTAGGCATTTTAGCTCACTTTAGGCATTTTTATAATTAGTGTATAGCATGAATAAAGAACATATAACTTATTTATATCAAAGAGGATATCTAACAGATATAGACATACATTTTGCTAAGTTTATAACCGGTCTTGGCAAAAATGATGATCCGGATATTTTTCTGGCCGCAGCCCTCGCCAGCAATGCAACCGGAAATGGAGATGTATATTTTGATCTTGGTTCTATGACCGAAAAACCGGTTTTTATGGGGCTGGAACAGGAGGGGACCGTCACATGGCCGAAGCTTTCCGGCTGGGTGCAAAAAATCGGGCAAAGCCCGGTGGTGGGAAGGCCCGGAGATTATCGTCCCCTAATACTCGATAAAAAAAACAGGCTATACCTGTATCGATACTGGGATTATGAAAAAAAACTTTCCGAATCTATCATCCACCGTTCCAGAGAAGATTTCCGGGATTTAGATGCAACTCGTTTAACGGACAGCTTAAAGAGGCTTTTCCCACAAAATGAAGATCATGAGTTTAACTGGCAGATGGTAGCGGCATATATTGCGGCGATTAAAAGAATTTGTATTATCTCCGGTGGGCCGGGAACAGGAAAGACCTTCACCATGGCAAAGATCCTTGCGCTGCTTTTAGAGTTGCACGGAAAAGAGAAACTTAAAATCTTGCTTGCCGCTCCCACGGGAAAAGCTGCTGCCAGGATCGCTGAATCGATTAAGGATGCAAAGAAGACGCTAAATAGCCGTTCGGGTATTATCGAGGCAATCCCTTCCGAAGCTTATACCATACACAGAATGCTCAAAACCATCCCGGGTTCCCCGTATTTTCATCATAACCATGAAAACCCCCTGAATGCGGATGTGGTGGTGGTGGATGAAGCTTCAATGGTAGATCTTGCCCTGATGTCAAAACTCCTTTGGGCGGTTCCTTTTGATGCCAGGCTCATACTGATCGGAGACAAAGACCAGCTTGCTTCGGTTGAGACCGGTTTTGTATTGGGCGATATCTGTGACAGAGAGAATGTTCAGGCATTTTCAGAATGTTTTTGCAACAAATTTGAAGAGGTCACCCAACAAAAAATTGAGCTTCCGCTCAAAGAACATAAAGAATCCCCCGGTCTTTATGACTGTATGGTTGTTTTAAAAAAGAACTATCGGTTTACCGGCAGCAGCGGGATAGGAGAATTAAGCCGTGCGGTAAACCGGGGAGAAATCCATAAGGTCTTGTACCTGATGAAAAACAACTCCGATCAAATATTCTGGAAAAAGATTTCACAGCCTGATGATCTGGCACGTTTCCTGGCCGAAAGCATTATTAAAGGCTATTCGGATTATCTTAATACAGATGATCCGTACAGAGCCCTTGAACTTTTTAAACGGTTCAAAATATTGTGTGCCGTAAAAATCGGTTCAATAGGAGTTAACGCTGTCAACCGGTTGGCGGAACAGGTATTGATCCGTGAGGGTCTGATAGCGCCGGATAGATCGTCATCCAATCCCTGGTACAAAGGCAGACCGGTTCTGATTACCCGCAACGATTACAGCCTGAAACTTTTTAACGGGGACATGGGAATAACCCTACCGGCTCCGGGTTCAACCGGCAAAGATCTGTATGTCTATTTTTCAGGAGATTCAGGCGAACTTAGACGGTTTCTTCCTTACAGGCTCCCGGAACACGAAACGGTTTATGCAATGACCGTTCACAAGAGTCAGGGGTCGGAGTTTGATCATGTTCTGTTAGTTCTGCCGGACCGTGATTACCCGGTATTAACACGGGAACTGTTCTACACGGGAATAACAAGGACCAGAAAAACCGTGTCGATTTGGGCGACAGAAGATGTATTAAAAACAACCATATCCCGTAAAATCGAACGAACCTCAGGACTTAAAGATGCCCTGTGGGGATAACTTAAGTGTATTGTGATCACTTCGTTCCTGAGCATAAACTCAGCGAACTCACTGGGTAATAAGGAGTGACTATATGAAATATCAAGAAATAATATTTGAGGAAAAAGGATCTGTTGCTTATCTAACATTGAATCGACCCGATATCCGAAATGCCATAACCGGTGAAATAATCATCAACGAAATCGAGGAGGCATGCAAAAGGGTTCAGGAAAATAATGATATTAGTGTCATGATTGTCACCGGCGCCGGTTCCGCTTTTTCGGCCGGCGGCAACGTAAAGGATATGTATCATAAGCAAGGTATGTTCTCGGGCAATCCTGAGCAGTTGCGCAAGAATTACTGCAAAGGCATCCAGCGCATTCCTTTGGCGTTATATTATCTGGACGTTCCCACCATAGCGGCAGTCAACGGTCCGGCTATGGGTGCGGGTTGTGATTTAGCATGCATGTGCGATATCCGTATTGCCAGCGAAACCGCCCGTTTCGGAGAAACCTTTGTTTCCGTCGGCCTAATCCCCGGTGATGGCGGAGCATTTTTCCTGCCCCGTATCATAGGATTTTCCAGAGCATGTGAGCTTGCATTTACATGCAGGGTAATTGATGCACATGAATCCGAGCGGATCGGTCTGGTGAGCGAAGTCACCTCACCGGAAAATCTTATTCGGCGGAGCACGGAAATCGCTTTTGAAATTGCAAAACAGCCTTCAAATATCCTTCGGCTGGCAAAGCGTCTGTTCAATCTTTCACAAGGAAGGAGATTGGAGGAAGTACTTGAACTTTCTGCTGCCTATCAGGCCCTGTGCCATCATACCCCTGAGCATGAAAAGGCTGTAGAGAAACTATTTTCCAGAAAAAAAAGCGAAGAAAAAAGTGATTAAAACGCCAAGATTGTCCAAAACGGCTATTTCCAATATCCGGAATCCAGATTTTAACCAGTATCCGGAAACCAGTAACGAGCATCATGATGTTTTATCTAAAGAATGTTTTTATTTAAAAAAATGGCGTAATTTTTAACGAAATGTCGAGGTCTAATATTATTGAATGTAACCGGCGAAATCTATTATAAGAAAATGCCAAATTGCAAAAGTAATTCTCCAAAATAGATTGCTGTTTTTTCTTCCTTTTCCTTTTCGCTGTCTTTGAGCTTACAATTGAAAGAAACGCAATCAATGGGTTTCGTAGTAATCCGCTCTGTCGAACCCTCTGCATGCAACAAACACCCCTTGCTATGCTTTATTTGAAAATCTTTTCCCCTGTGTAAAAATATGCATCCTTGATTGGTGGGTCTTTCGTAATTTCTCTTTGTATAAAAGTTATGAAAATCATCCGGAAAACTTACAATGAGATCCAGGTCGGCATCCGGCATTATTCTGGGCCCGAATATGTGCATCTTGTCGGCTGTATCATCGGGCATAACTGTATAGTCGATAATTTTTGGAAAGTACAATTTAAGCAAAACCTTTTCTCTGCCAATAATAGAAGTAAATATTACTTGAGTGAAGTAGAATTGCATAAACTGATCAAAACTTAAGTTCTTGTTTCCAAATGGAACAGCTTTCCACAAGTGGTTTACATATTCTGAATATATAAGCTGGATGTTTTCATATATTGCAAAGCCTGGAGTCCTGCAGCAATGATGGGATAAACCCCCTGAAGGTTCACACTTCATACATTCTTCCAGAGTGGGAGCATCTTTCGTTTGTTTTGATAATAATTCCTGCAATGTTTTGGATAAATATGTCATGGCGATACCCCAAAGATGTGAATTGCGAAGTTATTTTTGAGTGAGTCCCAAGTCTGACGGAGCCGGCGATATTTCCTTTTTCCCACGGTTAGTTTCCGGAGGTCAAGCTGCAGGCTATGACAAAGAAAAGGACGGTATTCAATCACTTGCCGGAGAATAGAGTCTCCAGATAGAATCTGGTTATGGGATCGACGTCATCAAAGCAATGTTCACGGCTCTGATTTTTTATTGCCATCTGTTTTCGAATTTCTGTAGCAAGGGTTTTGCCCAGTTCAACACCGAACTGATCAAAGGGATTTATACCCCATACAAAGGCTTCGAAAACTGTTTTAGCTTCATAAAAGGAAAGCAGTCGGCCTATATTTTCCGGCGAAAGATCATTTAAAATAAGGGTTGATGACGGCCGGTTACCGGAAAAAGATTTTGCCGGATTTGTGTCTTGCTTTCCCCTTGCAAGGGCTTGGGGTTGTGCAATCAGATTCGACCAGAGTTCCTGGTGATTGGTGACCCCTTTTGATTGACTCTGATACTGTTTAAAATGGGGATCGATGACACCGATAAAATCAATGGGAAACGGACGACCCTGATGCGCCAGTTGAAAGAATGAATGCTGTGCATTGGTTCCGGGTTCTCCAAAAATAATAGTGCCCGAAGGCTCATCCAGCAGTTCACCGGATTGGGTGACTGACTTGCCGTTGCTTTCCATGTTAAGTTGCTGGATATGAGCCGCCAGTTTGGACAACGGAGATGCATAAGGGATGATGGCATGAGCAGGATATCCCAGGAAATTATTGTTCCAGATTGAAATAAGCGCCGCAATAAGGGGAATATTTTTTTCCATCGGGGCGTTCCGGGCATGAAGGTCCATGTCTTGAGCGCCTTTCAAAAACCGTTCAAACCGTTCATACCCTAAATACAGACTCAGGGGAACTCCGCCTACCGCTGAGGTAACACTGTATCTTCCACCGATGAAATCGAACATATGAAATGAAGAAAGGACGGGATTTGAAGGATCATCTCCCGGAGATCCCATACTGGTAACCGTGACAAAATGTTGGGCGGGATCAAGACCTTTTTCGGTCATAAAGGCATACGCTTGATGGGTATTGGCCATGGTTTCTGCTGTTGTGTAGCTTTTTGAGATGACGATCCACAGGGTGGTTTCAGGATCAATGGTCGAAGCAATGGATCCAAAATTATGAATGTCCACGTTTGAAAGAAACGATATTTCAATTTTTTTATCTGCCAGCGGATCCAATGCCTGGGCGACAAATTCCGTCCCCAGATATGATCCACCGATTCCGATGACAACCATATGTTTAAACGGTTTGCCGGTTGACCCGGTTATTTTTCCATCATGAACTTGTGATGCAAACCCTTTGATATTCTCTCTTACTCTTATTATTTCAGGCATTACATCTTTACCGTCAACAAAAACCGGATTGCCTGAAAAATTCCTTGCTGCTGTATGAAGCGCCGCCCTGTTTTCAGTTGTATTGATCTTTTCACCACAGACCATTGCGGTAAACTGCTCTTTTAGCCTCCGGGCATCAGAAAGTTTGAACAGAAGTTCCATGGTCTGCTCATCCAACCTCTGACGTGAAAAATCATAAAAGATACCGGCGCCATTCAAAGAGAAATTTATAAGTCGATCTTTTTCTTCCAGTAGATACTTGATATGTTTTTCAGGATGACTCATGATATCAGCATGCCGGATCAATTTCTTCCAGGCGGGGATATCATTAAGTTTCATGCCGGTCATACAGCGCTCCTTTGATTGGACGGATTAAACGCGTTTTGAACACGATATGGCTTCACACAAAATGGTGTGTATTTTGTCGAGCATGTTGCAATCGTCCGTACAGTCAGGGAAATCTTTTCTTTTCTCACATTTTTTACAAGGGCTTTTTGTAAGGTAGCCGATTTCAAAATCGAACCTGTATTTGAGCTTTTTATAAGGCAAATATTTCATTTGTCGCAAAAGCATAATTGAATGTCTCGGAAATTCTACAGCTTGTTCAAATAACAAGTTGTTTAATGGCAATCTGTTTATGCCATCGGAATGGAATACTGGATAGCATAACATCCAAACCATAACAAGGGAAACTCATATACCTGAGAAGGCCTAATCGAGTTTGACTCGACTAGGGTATGATGTTTATTAATGCCTCAAAATCTTCAATAATATAATCTGCACCTGCCTGTAACAGATCCTCTTTCAGCTTGTCCTTGTCAGACGATGATATAAGAATTCCGATACCGACAAATCCTGCTCTGGATCTCGAGGCTGCGACCATATCATCCGGCATATCCCCAATGTAATAGAATCTGGAGACATTATGTTTTTGGATCTCGGCAATGGCATCAAGCATATAAGGATTGGGTTTGCTGAGAGAAACTCTTCTTTTTTCATTTTTATATATTTTTTGTTCTTCTTTAATACAGTCGTCAAGTGTGTAAGTAACTTTAAAAAACTTTCTCAGATCGAACAAATCCAAAGGGTAGTCGGCCTCGGCTTTGGGCCGTCCTGTGGCGATGGCCAGAATGTTAGTTTTTGAGAGGTGTTCAAGGATGGATCTTTCAAGCATAAGTTCTTCTCTGTTTATATACCCTTTTTCGTGGTACATCCTTGCCGGAATGCCGTAAGTGGCTTCAAACATCTCTTTTCCAAGATATATCTCCTGAAAAATTTGCTTGATGATATTTCCGCTTCCAACATCGCCGGTGAAAAGGCCGGTAATGAATTCATTCTTCTGTTTGCCGTTTTTTTTCAATAGAGAGGTTACCGGGCTTTTTGTGGAGTTTAAAAACTGCGATAGGGCCGTAACATCACAACTGCTGATCACTCTATTATGCCGGGTCCAGGGGTCCGGGTCCTGATCGTCTGTTGGACCTTTTACCAAAGTGAATAAAAGGTTTATCACTAAAAAAGTTAAGTCCCAATCATTATTCAGGCCTCCGCTTTGTTTTACTCTGGCAAGATCTGTTAAGGAAAACAGTGGATCGGGCAAATCTTTCCATGATCCTGCTCCCCTGAAAAATAATCTGGCGGTTTGTCTTACCGTGTCCCGGTATGAGCGTGAGACATCAAAAATGACACCATCCATGTCAAAAACGATTAATGCTTTAGATTTCATATAGAAAATTCCCAACTCGGATTCTATACAATAGACATATTGTTTATTGCAATTTATTTTCGAAAGACGTGCTTATTTCTTTTTCGGATAGGCGTCAGGCTATGGAAGAGCATGTTTAAAGAGCGGCTTGATAATTAGGCTACTTTTAGAAAGTTTATGTCATTGATCTTAAAGGTAAAAACAAGTGTCTCACAGATCTTGTTCAAATTATTAGCAAGGGCTTTTTTTCTGAACTTATTCATGGGGCGGTCTCTGACTATGGTTTTCGCCATGACCGCAAGGAGTTGAACTCTTTTATAAAACATATTTTCTTCGGTGGTTTCTAACGTTGAGAAGGCATGTGTTTGCGTATCTAAGCCGTGGTTTTTCAAGGCGGCAGATTCGCTTACCCATTGAAGTGAATGATAAAAGACTTGATTTGCATTTTCTACAATGGCTTGTTTTCTATATTTTCCAAGTGGACAACCGTTTAAATAAGCCCTGGCCATAATAATAAGAAGTTTTAATCGTGATGTAAAAAGGTAATGTTCTGACACGTTATTCATCTCCCGGGATATCGGTTTTAACTTGGGCATGTGTTTCATCCTAAAATTTCTTATTTTCATTTCGGTCATGCAAAAATTATGCACAGTAGGTTAATATTGAATGGTTAAAGAAAATAAAATTAAGATATTAGGTAGTTATGATAATCATACGGCAGAAAACCGTCCTGCCGGACCATAGAAAAACAGGTGAAAACATGAAATAAACTATCCAATATCTATGAAAAAATTTTCATAATTTTTATTATCCTGTTATAATTTCAAAATATTTTATTCTTGAAATTAGTCAAAATAATGGCAAATTTTATTTCTGAAATGAGTCAAAATAATGACAAACCTGTCAAAAAATGACAGGGCAATTACCAAATATTGTCAACACATGAGTTGCCCTGTAATTTTGGCTATTAAGGTAACCAGCTGATATATAAACATATAGAAAATTATTATAAGTTTTATTTAAAAAAAATATGTATTCTTGCATAGTTTTTGCATAAATAAATTTTTAAAAGAAAAGGTTTCTCGGGTGTGCGTGCATCTTTTCTGCCGGGAGTCTTCAAAAATTAATAACAAAAAGATGATGCACTCCGGTGTTAATAACGGCATTGCGGGAAGCCCGTTTTTTTCGGCTGGGCCTTGTAGGATTGTCAACCTTTCTCCACAACCTTTTCGTAGGGCGATTCAATCGAATCGCCCTTTTTTTTATCTGAATCATTTGTTTTATCCTGCCTGTACGAGATGCCGTATAAGCTCTGGGCATGTTCTGAGAAAAAATCCCTTGCACAATTTTTTCGCAAAGATAAAAATGAGTCTATGGATGATCACCAATTTCGCCAACTGCTTAATCGATTCGGATTTTCCTGGTCAGGATACCGCAAAGTCCGCAAGGGGGTCAAAAAACGGATAAAAAGACACATGAACGACCTGAGGTGCCAAAACATCTCAGCTTATCTAATGGAACTGGACGAGAGCGATGAAGTCAGAAAAAAGTGTGAACTTCTGCTGACGGTTTCCATCAGCCGTTTTTTTCGAGACAGAGAATTTTGGCAGTCCCTTGAAAAAAAAATCCTGCCCGACCTTATTAATAAAAATTTAGAAAAGATTAATGTCTGGTCTGCCGGTTGTGCGTGTGGAGATGAAGTATACAGTTTCAAAATCGTCTGGGATTGCTTAAAAAATAGTGTTGGTCATCTACCGAAACTTGAAGTAATTGCTACGGATATGAATCCCGACTACCTGGACATAGCCCGCGCCGGAATCTATTCATCCAGCAGTCTCAAAGAGGTAACCAAAGAATTTCAAACGACATATTTTAAAAAAAAGAAAGGCAAAAACCTTTTTGAGATTAATGCTTTGCTCAAGAAAGATGTTATATGGAAAATACACCATCTGCTTTCCGATCCTCCCGGATCAAAATTTGATATCATTTTTTTACGCAATAATGTTTTGACTTATTATGAAGATTTTCTGAAAAAAAAGGCTTTCAGAAAAATACTTGACAGTCTCGCGCCTTTTGGATTTCTGATCATCGGATCCCATGAATCTCTCCCTTTTGGAACAAGAGAACTTACCGAAATTGCACCGTATCCCTTTGTTTTCAGAAAAAGGGCTGAATAATGATGTGCCAAATTATCTGAATGCGACAGGGTAAAATGATACGAAAAATGATGTTAGGCAGGAAAAAAAATAGAGGGCAAATCGTAACCCCCTTAACATTATCCCAAGGTCCGAATTGAGTAATTTCACCTGCAATTTTATCCGTTTTCCTGTGTGTATCTGATTAGCGCTTCCATTTTTTCAGTTGCAGCGCCTTGGTCAATAGAAATTTCAGCCATACGGATTCCTTCCCGGAGGTTTTCTGCCTGTTCTGCCGCAACAAGGGCTGCAGCGGAATTAATCAGAACGACATTCCGTTTGGGTCCTTTTTCGCCATTCAAGATCCTGCGGGTTATTTTGGCGTTTTCTTCAGGATTTCCACCCAGAAGATCCTTTGAATCCGCAAGGTTGCCGAAAAATTTCTCAGGGGATATATCATAAGTTCGAATGAGACCATTTTTTAGCTCCGAGATGCGGGTGGGAGCGCAAACAGAAATTTCATCCAGTCCGTCATGCCCATGAACAACAAAAGCTCTTTTTGTGCCAAGAAGCTGTAAGGCATGTGCGAACATTTCGGTTAGTTCGGGTGCGTACACACCGAGAAGCTGGCAATTGGCTCCGGCGGGATTTGTGAGCGGGCCCAGCATATTAAAAATACTGCGCAGTCCCAATTCTTTTCTTGCTCTGGCCGCATGGCGCATGGCGCCGTGATAAAGTGGGGCAAAAAGAAAACCGATGCCGATTTCCTGAACAGCCTCTTCCACGACTTCTGGATCAGTATCCAGTTTTACCCCAAGCACTTCCAGAAGATCCGCACTGCCACATTGACTGGATACCGAACGATTTCCATGTTTGGCGACAGTCACCCCGCAGCCGGCCACAACAAAAGCCGTGGTTGTGGAAATATTGAATGTCTGTGATGCATCTCCACCGGTTCCGCAGGTATCTACAATGATTGAGCTTGGCGCTTGAATACGGTGTGCTTTACGGCGCATGGCTCGAGCCGCTCCGGCGAGTTCTTCAAAAGTTTCTCCTTTGGTTGCCAGTGCCGCCATCATGGCGCCGATTTGTACATCGGTAACATTTCCGGAAAATATATCTGTAAACATATCAGACATTTGACTTTCACTCAAGTCGATTCGATCTATGATTTTTTTAAGATTTTCCCTAAACATAATGGTTTTTTCTCCTTTTATCATTGAGGCGGTGAATAGCTCTCGGTTTGGTTAATAAAATTCCTCAGAAGCCGTTTGCCCACCCGTGTCATAATAGATTCCGGGTGAAATTGAATTCCTTCTGTGGGATGGGTTAGATGTCTGATTCCCATTATTTCCCCGTCTTCTGATTCCGAGCTTATTTGCAGACAGTCAGGAAAACTTTCCCGTGAAACGGCCAGTGAGTGATACCGCATTGCCTCAAAAGGCTTACGAATTCCCTGATACAGTGCTTTTCCGTCAGAGTGTATCATGGATGTTTTCCCGTGCATGAGCTTTTTGGCGGAGACCACTTTCCCGCCGAAACAAGCTCCAATGGCTTGATGGCCCAGGCACACACCGAGGATTGGGATCTTCCCGGAAAAGTGTTCCACTACCGGAAGAGATATCCCCGCATTTTCAGGTCGGCCCGGTCCGGGTGATATAACAATTCCGATTGGTTTCCATGAGACAAGGTCTGAAATGGAAGCCACGTCATTTCGGATTACCTTGACGCAACTGCCGATTTGCTCCAGATATTGTACCAGGTTGTAAGTAAATGAATCATAATTATCTATCATTATGATCATGTTTTATCCTCCTTTATTTTTTCTCATATGATTTCTGAACCAGTTGCAGTGCTTTTTGCATGGCCATTGCTTTATTGACGGTTTCTATCCGTTCACGTTCCGGATCGGAATCGGCAACGATTCCGGCACCTGCCTGAACCGTCAGCAGACCATTTTCAATGCTGGCCGTCCGGATGGTAATGGCCATGTCCATATTTCCGTGGAACGAAATATATCCTACTGCACCGCCATAAGGGCCCCGGGGCCTGTTTTCAAGTTCAGCGATAATCTCCATGGCCCTGATTTTGGGAGCCCCGGATAACGTCCCGGCAGGGAAGGTGGCTCGAAGCAGATCCCATGCATCATATTCTGATTTCAGATCACAAGATATATTGGATACAAGATGCATGACATGAGAATACCGTTCCACTACCATTAAATCTGTTACCTGTACGGTTCCCACCTCTGCCACACGCCCCAGGTCATTACGTCCCAGATCCACCAGCATAAGGTGTTCCGCCCGTTCTTTTTCATCTGCAAGAAGCTCGTTGGCCAGAGACCGGTCTTCCTGCTCGTTTTTCCCTCTGGGGCGGGTACCGGCAATGGGGCGGAGGGTGGCAACGCCGTTTTCGAGCCGCACCATAGTTTCCGGGGAAGAGCCCACGAGAGTCATTTCATCCAGACTGAGGTAATAAAGATAGGGAGAGGGATTAATGAATCGTTGCGCCCGGTAAAGCGCCCAGAGATCCGGTGGTGGTGTACAGAAAAAAGGCATGGAAATAACGGTCTGTATGACATCACCCGCCCGGATATATTCTTTTACTTTTTTCACAAGAGACCGGAAAGTTCGGGCTTCCAAAGATTCTTTGAGTGTAAATTCGGTATGGATTGGGGTGTCCTTTTCTTCAGGAAAAGGCCGTTCCATTTCTCGCAAAAGTGATTCGGTGCGGCGTTTTGCAGAATGAAACGCTTGATCCGAATCGCCCGGGTTGTCAATAAAAGAGATAACAATCCCAAGTAATGTATGGCGGATGTTATCAAAAATAAGCAGTTCATCGGGTATAATGAAATGAGCAATCGGCTTATTTTCCGGCAGCAGGTTGGGGATTGATTCAAAAAAGGAAACCATTTCATAAGTTAAGTATCCTACCATCCCCCCCCAGAATCTGGGGAGTTCGGGCACGTGAGCGGGTCGATACTTGCTCATCCATGTTTTCAAAATGCTAAGGGGGTCCCCGTGGTGGGTAATCTGTTGGCAGACACCATTTTCCCGAATTTCTACAAATTGGCGAAACACCCGTATATGCGTTCGGGCGGACACTCCGAGAAAACTGTACCTTCCCCACCGCTCACCCCCCTCGACGCTTTCAAAGAGAAACGCAGCCCCGTTGTTTTTATAAATTTTTTTTAAAAGAGAGACCGGTGTGTTTGTATCTGCAAGGATTTCCA
>JBARSG010000425.1:0-3043 GCA_049644625.1 Desulfobacterales bacterium
ATCATAACCAATCGATAGTTTAAAATCGTCAGGAATCGCACCATATAATTGTTCGTCTCTTTTAATTGCTTTCCAGTCACTCTGATTTGCAAGCTTCGCCAGATGAAATTTTCGGATCAAGGCCGGGAGAACATGGCTGGTTTCAAGGTCGAAATTATCGTTCGGTCCATACAGATTGGTCGGCATGGCACATAGATACATTGTACTGTACTGACGATTGTAAGACTGACACATTTTGATACCTGCAATTTTAGCAATTGCGTAAGGTTCATTGGTTGGCTCAAGAGTACCGGTTAAAAGATAATCTTCTTTCATGGGCTGGGGGCATTCTTTGGGATAAATACATGAGGAGCCCAAAAAAAGCAGCCGTTTGACATCGGTTTTCCATGCAGCATGAATAATATTATTTTGAATGGCCAGGTTGGTGTAAATAAACTCAGCCGGGTATGTGAAGTTTGCCATAATGCCGCCAACTTTGGCCGCAGCAAGAAAAACATACTCCGGCTTTTCTGCTTTAAAAAAAGCTTCAACATCAGTTTGTTTTGTGAGATCCAAATCCGAATGGTTACGCACAATCAGGTTTGAATAGCCATCAGCTTCTAAACTTCGTAACAAGGATGAACCCACAAGACCGGTATGACCGGCAATATATATTTTGGCGTTTTTTTCCATTTGAGTTGAATTCTTAGTTTTTTAGGTTCATGGTTCACGGTTCACGGTTAGTTGTTTTGATCTCTTCATATGTCTTGAGATAATTGATAAATCCACGAACAGCAGCACGCGTTCGTCCGGCCTGTTCATAGACATCTTAGAATTCGTTAGGTTTTCATCATCTTTTAACCTTGAACCGTGAACCCTTGAACCGTGAACCTGTGTAAGCATTTAAGTTACATATTAGCCTCAAAGCTTTCCGGAATCCCGAATCCCCTTTGCTTCCAAATGGCCTCCCGCATGCCTTCTTTCAAGTCATGCTCAATCATTTCCCGAACCATTTGATCAAAAGAAATTTCTTGCTTCCAGCCCAGTTTTTTACGGGCTTTGGAGGGATCTCCCAACAGTGTATCCACTTCTGTTGGTCTGAAATAGCGAGGATCAACCGCAACAACGGTCTGGCCCTGACACAGTTTTCGAAACTTTTCACGACGATTGTATTTTTTCAATAAAACCGACGGCTGTACATCATCGATAATCCCTGTTTCAGAAACACCTTTGCCCTTCCATTCAAGTCTAATTCCAAGTTCCGAAAATGCACCTTCACAGAAATCTCTTACCGAATGTTGTTCCCCGGTAGCAATGACGTAGTCATCCGGTTCGTTCTGCTGAAGGATGAGCCACTGTGCCCGAACGAAGTCTTTGGCATGACCCCAGTCCCGCATAGCATCCAGATTCCCAAGATAAAGATTTTCCTGAAGTCCCAGTGCAATTCGAGCCACTGCTCTTGTAATTTTTCGAGAAACAAAAGTCTCACCACGAAGCGGTGATTCATGGTTAAAAAGGATGCCGTTGCAAGCAAAAATATTATAGGCTTCCCTGTAATTTACGGTACACCAAAAAGCATAGAGTTTAGCGCATGCATAAGGTGAACGCGGATAAAAAGGGGTCTTTTCAGTTTGTGGAATTTCCCGGACCTTGCCATATAATTCGGATGTGGACGCCTGATAAAACCTGGTTTTTTCTTCAAGCCCCAGAATTCGAATGGCTTCCAAAAGGCGCAAAGCTCCCAAAGCATCCGCATCGGCTGTGTATTCGGGGGATTCAAAAGAAACTTTGACATGGCTCTGTGCACCCAAATTATATATTTCGTCCGGTTGGACTTCCTGAATAATGCGTATCAGGTTGGTTGCATCGGTAAGATCACCATAGTGAAGAAGAAAACGCACATCCTTTTCGTGCGGATCTTGATATAAATGATCCACCCGTTGGGTATTAAATAGAGAAGAACGGCGTTTAATACCGTGCACTTCATAGCCCTTGTCCAGTAAAAGTTCAGCCAGATATGCACCGTCCTGCCCGGTAATTCCTGTAATCAAAGCCCGTTTCATTATAAAATGTCTCCAGGTAATCCATATAAGCTTATATTAAGTTTGTCCGACCAAAATTTTAAATATTCGTGATTAATCTCATCATTAAGTGCTTTGTAAATTTTATTCAGATCCGCAATATCTTGAGCACGCTTTGCACAATTCTTTAACAGGATCAGGTCTTCAAGGGTAATAAGTTTCAGTGTAGTTTCAAAAAAATCTATTTCAAAAGCCCTTTCAATTACATTCTTATGGTATTTAGATTCAGCCAGAATAAAATCGAATATCATCTCTCGATCATCTGTAAAGTTTATTACTCTCCATATCTTCATTAAGTTAAAATGCATGGGTTCTTTGTGAGTTATGATCGATTCAAATTCATCTTTTAACAAATTCGTAAAACCGGACAGGTTTTCTTCTTTAATCATTATAATAATATCAATATCCATTGTCGCTCTTGGCTCCACCAATGCGCTAAAAGCAAGACCCCCGGCTAAAGCATAATCTATATTTTGCTTATTTAAAAATTTAACTATTTTCTTTAACTGATTTATGAGTGTCTCTTTGATATCCAATTTTTTTCCTTATTCGCTACAATTTCTGCAAATAGTTTCTTTGTCAGATTTTTATCATTCATAGAAGTATCCCTCGATTTTAAGAAAGACTTTCTTAATTCAAAACAAAAAGCTGTTATGTCCGGCCAAGCCATTAAATTTTTGCTTAATCGCTCTTTTACCAATGGATCATTCATATGCTTATTCCAGCATAACCAATTTACTGCTTGGAATTCCTTTTTTCAATAATTTTTCCAGGGCCGCATCTTTTTCAATCATATATGTAATGATGATCTTGTCAAACAAAATAGAATCCAGCATAGTAGAGTTATTAATCAACTCCCCTAAAAACATCTTTCCTTCCTTCTTTTCATCAATAATCGCTACCATTGTGATAGGGGTTTCCTTCAAAGAAATATAATCGATCTCTGCAAGGTCGCTAAACCCATAAAAAACAACGCGTTTAAC
>JBARSG010000426.1:0-3531 GCA_049644625.1 Desulfobacterales bacterium
CCGGAGGTTGCTCGCTGAGACACTTGTTTAAAAATGTCTGCCACACAACGAAGTATTCATGGCCGCCCACAAGATATGTATCATTATGATCGGCCCCTGCAATCTCATAGAACTTCTTGGGATCCGGAGCTTTTTCGAATAGACGACGGGCCATGGAAGCCGGGATTGTCTGATCGAATTGTCCGTGGATAAACAGAACGGGTGACTTAATTTTGTCAATCAATGACAAGCTGTCATATTTAACGACCGACTTTGGTTGCGGTGCAAAGAAAGGGAAATATCGCTGCATCATATCGTCCGTCGAAGTAAAAGCAGCTTCAAGAATTACCCCCAGGCACTCTTCTTTACTGGAAATATCCACCGCCAGAGCGGTTCCCAGAGATCGGCCAAACAACAATACAGAAGATTTTTGGAAACCCTTCTGGTTTATCAGATATTGGAAGGCTCCGTGGGCATCGGAGAAGGTTCCGGCTTTTGAGATTTCACCTTGGCTCAGGCCGTATTCACGGTAATCGAAAATAAAAATAGGAATTTTAAGGGCATCATGCAGCTTTTTTAGATTATGCAGGCGATGGCTGATATTACCGGCATTTCCATGAAACCAGAGCAATACCGCCCGTTCATCAGGCCCGTAAACAAACCAGCCGTGCAGGCGGGTGCCGTCCTGTGCAGGGAAAAAAACTTCTTCATAGGACTCTAACCCGTAATCTTTGGGTGTTGCTTCGATATATCTTTCCGGAAAAAATACAATACCTTTTTCTGACATGATATTAATCCTTGTTGGTTTTAAATTGTGGATTGAGGCAATTACTTAAACCTAAGCATATCTTGTCGGGTCGTCTACCCCTGCTTCTTTAAACCCTTTTTTTCTTAAAAAACAGCTGTCACACCGGCCGCATGCAAGACCCTGAGGCGAAGGGTCATAACAGCTGTGGGTCACAGAATAATCGATCCCCAGTTCTATTCCTTTTTTAATAATCTGAGCTTTGGTCAACCGGATAAGCGGCGTCCTTATTTTAATTTTTGTAATTCCTTCCACACCTGACTTTGTGGCAAGATTTGCCATACGTTCAAATGCGTCGATATATTCGGGCCTGCAATCCGGGTACCCGCTGTAGTCGATGGCGTTAACACCGATAAAAATATCTGAAGATTCAAGAACCTCGGCCCACGCCAGGGCAAAGGAAAGAAATATGGTATTCCGTGCCGGAACGTACGTAACAGGTATCTCCCGGGTCATGGCATGTTTGTCCCTGGCTTTGGGCACATCCATATCATCGGTAAGGGATGAACCGCCTATTTTTTTTAAGTCGATATTTATTACAAGGTGCTCTGCTGCATCGAGGGCGTCCGCTATTTTTTGGGCGGCTTCAAGTTCAACGGCGTGACGCTGCCCGTAAAAAAAACTTAAGCTGTGGATTTCAAAACCCTCCTGCTTTGCCATGGCCATGACAGTGGTGGAATCAATCCCGCCGCTGGAGAGAACAACCGCTTTTTTTATAGGGTTCATAATTATACCCCTCTTTTTCTGTCAGGCCATATGATTTTATGAAGTTGGAGATGCAGTCTGACATTCAGGTTGTCTTCAAGTATCCATTCCGCAAGTTGGGAAGGTGTTATCCCCCCTGAAACAGGAGAAAAAAGAATCTGTTCTTCGGGGATATCAGGGCAGGTTGACTCGATGGTTTCTTTTGCATATTCATAATCACTGCGGTCTCCAATGACGAATTTTACCTGATCTTTGGAACCCAGTCTTTTTAGATTTCCCAAATCATTTTTGTCGGATTCACCGCTTGTGGGACATTTTATATCGACAATTTTTATACACCGCCCGTCAACACGGCTGATGTCAAGGCTTCCGTTTGTTTCCAGCATAACCTCATAACCATTTTCGAGTAACTTGTAAATTAAAATGGGGGTTTGGCTTTGAAGCAAGGGTTCTCCGCCGGTTATTTCAACCAGCCGGCACATATAGGCGGCGATACGGTTCATTATTTCTGTGATCTCCATGTTTACCCCTTGTTCGTAAGCATACCGGGTATCACAGTATGAACATCTCAAATTGCAACCGGTGAGTCTTACAAATATGCAGGGGCGGCCGCTGTATGTGGATTCCCCCTGTATGCTGTAAAATATTTCGTTTACTAAAAGGGACACTTGAATACCTTTAACTATCGTCAATTATTATAAAAACATCTTAATATCACTCTAAAATAGAGAAGTAAACCTTAACATTAGTTTGTAATAATAATAATATTTTGGTAAAAGATGACAAGTTTTTTTATTGAATCTTGCTTGAAGTTGAGGAGAGGAATGAAGAGTATAAGTTTAATGAAAAATACCGTTCAGGAATATGCATGGGGGTCTTTTACGGCTATTGCTGAACTTTTGGGCAATGGTTCCCCTTCAAAAACGCCACAGGCGGAACTATGGATGGGGGCTCATCCCAAAGCGCCTTCCATGGTAAAATGTGATGGCAACTGGATATCATTGCTTGAATTGATCGAGAAAAACCCGATACATATTCTTGGGGAAAAAGTTGCGGAAAAGTTTGACAATAGGCTCCCGTACCTGTTCAAGGTACTGGCCGCAGCAAAACCGCTATCCATTCAAGCTCACCCCAGTCGAGATCAGGCCAAACAGGGTTTTGAAAGGGAAAACAGACAAGGTATTCCGATAGATGCTTACAACAGAAACTATAAGGATGATAATCACAAACCCGAGTGCATCTGCGCGAAGACCCTTTTCTGGGCCTTGAACGGTTTTCGGAAAATTTCGAGTATTGTTAGCCTTATAGAAAAAATTTGCCCGCAAGGATTGAAAAAACAGCTTGATACACTTCGAGGGCAACAGAGTCCGATTGAGTTAAAAAATTTTTTCCAGACCCTGATGACAATGAATCACAAGCGGCAGACGAAGATCATCGCTCATGCCGTATCAAATGCAAAAAAGTTTACAGATGATGATCCGGCCTATAAATGGATGATCGATCTTCATAAAGAATATCCGGCGGATATCGGGGTGTTTTCTCCCATTCTCTTGAACCTGATATGTCTTGAGCCGGGTCAGGCAATGTTCCTTCCGGCCGGGGAACTTCATGCTTATCTTGATGGCGTAGGGATTGAATTAATGGCAAACTCGGACAATGTGCTAAGGGGCGGTCTGACGCCGAAGTATATTGATATGCCGGAGCTGTTGAATGTCCTTAATTTTGAAGAACGCGAGGTCAACATCCTTGAGACAAAACAAATCAACGAATGTGAATGTGTATATGAAAGTCATGCTGAGGAGTTTATTCTGTCTATTATCGATGTAAAAGAGGGTATAATTTATAACAGTCCCGCCCACAGGAGCATTGAAATACTCCTCTGTACAGATGGAAAAGCAACGATTACCGATCTCGGAAAAAATGATAAGGTTGTCATTGACAGGGGAAAATCAGTCATAATACCTGCAGTTGTAAAAAAATACAGTGTCCAGGGAAATGCCACTCTGTACAAAGCAGCGGTTCCGCTTTGAATCCCAATACAG
>JBARSG010000427.1:0-22830 GCA_049644625.1 Desulfobacterales bacterium
TCTCAGCACATACCTCCGTTATTCCACTACTCCATTATGGGACCTTTTAAAAACGTTCCCCTTTAGAGAAATTTTGTTCCTGAGCTCATCTTGCCGATAGCGAACATCGAACTACCCAATATCATACACAAAATGAATTTTTATGAGTTTATCAAAGTTGAACAAAAGCAATCAAACAAAATGATCTTATTATTATCAAACTTTTCAAAACAAAAAAAATGCCCTTATGAAAAAGGGCTAAAATGTCACCATTATAAATTCGATCAATTTACGGGCTTGCATCCCCTGCAGGAGATTATGGGGGTATAGGTAAATCTTCTTGGATCGGAAAAAAATTGCTTAAATTCTTCAAAAAACCCTTCATATCCTCCTTTATATTCCCCGAACGGGTATCCCGACTTTTTTGCAGCGACTTCAACCTTTTTTGTCCAGTTAAAGGTTTCTTTTTCCTTCACTTTTCCAAAAATCAGGTGATGTGGCGATAGGTTTACATCTATATCCTGGTACCCGAGATCATAAAGGAAAGAATAGAGTTTTATTCCCACGTAGGGGTCAAAGTCAGCATTCTTTTCCAGAGCCTTTATTATTCCGTAAATTGCTCTTTTAAGCCTATTAGAGAGCCCGAAATGTCTCAAGCAGTTATAATCCAGATCTATCAGGCAGATTATTCCTCCGGGTTTCAAAATACGGGATATGTTCTTGACGATATCAAAACTTTTTGATCGATAGTATTCAAGGACAAAACGTACCCAAATAAAATCGAACATTCCTATATCATCTAAAGGTTCACGTATATCCTTGCTTACAAATTCTATCCCTTTTTTGCTGTAATGATTTTTTGCGTATTCAATTCTTTTTTTAAAGCTATCAACGCCGACTACTTCACCGTTCGGTTGAACCAGTTTGTGCAGGTAACAGGCAGTTTTGCCGGAACCACACCCCAAATCGGCTACGCGCATGCCCGGCTTTATACCAGCCCAGCGGGCCTGTTTTTGCACAGTCATGCCGTCTATTTTCATTTCAAGACGAAGCGTCTCTTCGTTGCTTTCCATAAAATATTCAGGGTGTTGCATATATCGCACTCCTGATGCTATTTATCAAGCTCGGTCTTTATAACCCGCCCGATTTTTTCAAGTAAATATGGCTTTTTTACATATGAGGTTGCGCCCAATTTTTGAGCTTCTCTGACACGATCTGTCTCCGAGTAACCGCTTGCGATTATTGCTTTCTGATCTGGATTTATCTCGAGAATTTTTTTGTATGTATCAAGTCCATCCATGCCTGGGTCCATTATCATATCTAAAACCACCAGGTCTGCTGAATTATTCTTTATGTAATCAACAGCTTCTTCACCGTTTGAGGCAGATACAACAGAATATCCCAATTTTATCAACATATCAGATGCAATCATTCTCTGATCTTTTACATCATCAACGACTAAAATCGATTCACCGTTTCCCATAATATCTTTAATGGATGATATGGGCTTATCCATGGCCAGTTCCTGTCTGACTACTGGAAAATAGAGTGTAAATTCAGTTCCTTGTCCCTCAGTACTTTTTACATCAATATATCCATTGTGGTCTTTTACGGTTCCCCAAACAACGGCCGTGCCCAATCCTGTTCCGCTTTTTCCCATTACCTTTTTGGTGTAAAAAGGTTCAAATATCCTTTCTAAATCTTGTGTAGGAATACCGATACCTGTATCACGAACGCTTAACGTAATATAATCCCCCTCTTTTACGTTGTCATAACCATGTAATGATTTATCAACATACCGGTTTTTTGTCGATATAATTATTTCTCCAATATCGGGAATGGCCTCTAAAGCATTAGTGACTAAATTCATTACAGTTTTAGACAGATGAACAGGAGAGCCTAAAATATTCAGCAGGTTTGTTTCAAAATCGGTTTTTACACGAGCGTTTGGATGATATGATTTTAAATTTTCATATTCGGGGCTTTTTAAGTATTCGGTAATAATAGAATTTAAATTTACTACGTTAGTATTAACAACGCCTCTTCTTGCCAGAGTCAACAAATCCTGAACAATAGCGGCCGCTCTTTCTCCCGCCTTTTGTATCGTTAATATGGGCTTTCTTTGAGGGCTGTCCAAAGGAATATCCATTAATAACAGCTCAGGGTAACTTACAATACCGGACAGGATATTGTTTAGATCATGCGCCACTCCGCCTGCGAGAGTTCCGAGAGCCTCCATTTTTTGTGCTCTTTGGAGCCGGGCCTCCAAATCCCTTTTTTCCAATTCCGCATGTTTTAGTTCTGTTATATCGTTACCGATGCAAAGAATTTCTTTAAAATTTCCTTCACTATCGAATATGGGTTTATAAGTCCATGCAATCCATGTTTTTGTGCCATTTCTGAGCACACTTTCGCTTTCATTAATAATTGGCTGCTCAGGGTTGTCCTTAAGAAGCGCTAATCGTCTATCAAGATGATTCCTTGTCGATTTTGTATTCGGAAAGATCGTACCGAGCACATTTTTCCCAAGGATTTCATTTTCAGTATAATTAAAAAATTTTTGTGCAAAAATGTTAAAAAAGGTGATATTTCCCTTTATTTCTTGTCGCATAATGATGCTGCTCGCATTTTCAACGAGATCACGATACTTTTTTTCACTCTCCTGAAGTTGCTGGAATGACATGGCATTTGCGATACTAACGGCTGTTTGTGAGGCAATCCCCATCATAAAGTTCATATCACTCTTCGCAAGTGATCTTTTTGACCTGATATTATCTACAGCCAATATGCCGAGTGATTCTTTTTCAAAGACAATGGGTACGCATATCAGTGCCTGTACACCCATTTTTTTAGCAAATGCAAGACTTCTTTTTGAGAGCTTTTTTTCAATTTCTGAAATATCGTTTATCAGAATGTTTTTTTGATCTCTAAATGCCTCTACGAAGGTTCCTTTTGATTCAGGTTTATCGAGATGAAACTCGGTTTGTTTCAAGAGATCCTCTATCCCATTGTCATAACCGTATCCAGCGGTGTAAAGGAGTCGAGTTTTGTCGCTATTTGCAAGCATGATCATACCACGGTCAAAGTCTATGTGTACCTTCATAATGCTTACTACAGTATTTATGAGCTGATCGACATTTATGATTGAAGAGGTAGCCTTGCCGATCTCCTGAATAAGCAGAGCATTGTTATGGCGAATATTCATCTCATCTAAAAGATCCTGGGCTACATTACCCTGGGTTTCAACGGTTTTGGCCAATTCTTTTTTTTCTAAATTCTCGGAAAATAACGCAAGGGCCATAGTAGTAAGCAAACAGAAAAAAACAAGGATTGTCCAGGTCGTGTTGGGCAAGGCAAAGAAAAGAGCCATACAGATAACAATACCAATCAGAAGAGAATAATTCCGTACCAGTTTCCAGATGAGAGAAGTTGTTTTTTCCCAGCTAATGATGTAACTGCAGAATTTATCACCTTTATGAAAACACAAAGGATGCTCAACATCGGCCAGACGATCGGTGAACAACATTGCCAGGGATTCGAAGACACCGAGACGGTTCTCACATTGATACGGTTTTTCATTTACACCGTTTTTCGGTGTAGAAACAATTTCAACCTTGTTGGGCCCAATTTTTTTTACACGAATAGTAGCACCTCGACTCATGATGGGATAGACTTTTCCCATCAAGAGATAAACACTGGTCAGGCTCATTAATCCTAATGTATATTGTTTTATAGGACCCATTCCCTTGTATGAAGTTGTATACCGTCCGGCGTCTCTTGCGATATTGGGATTTCCTGTTTTTTCAACCAGGGCTTCATGAAAACGGTCCGTCTGAGACTGACTGAACCAGTGTGCAGGGTCTTCCACCTCATACCTGGTAATTTTCGCATACCCTAAGACAAAATCGATATCCAAATCCGGATAATATTTCCTGAGGTATTCTAAAAAAGTTTTTATGATTCGGCTATTATAAAGAGGTGGTGAGTCGTTCACTATTTAAGTTCCTTGGTTGAGAGCCTATAAAGCATCTAAAGAAAAATAAATAACTTAAGATTGTTCAAACTGAGATTACAAAAGAGCGGGTTTTATGTCAAGCGATGAAGTGCGGCGAAAAGTGAATATACAGGCCGGAACATGGTAAACATAAGAATAAATGTGAACGCCTGAAGATTAGAACCGTTCGATGAGTTTGTTAATCAGGTAAGTACTTTCTCGCATAGCCTGTTCACTAAAAGGCCCGAACCAGTCTGTAATTTTTTTAAATTCGGCCCGAAACATTTCTTTATCACCCTTTTCAACCATGGCAAGATTGTTTGCAAGAGAAGAAAGATACTCTTTCAGGAGGGCAAGCCGTTTGGGGGATGCAAATATAATTTCAGAGTAAAGTGAGGGATCCTGTGCAAAAAGCCTTCCCACCATCCCAAGCTCCAGGCGGTAAATGGGGCTGGAAAATTCTAAAGTTCGGGACAAATCAATCTGTTTGTGACACAGAAATTGACCGAATGCAAACGTTGCGAAATGTCTCACCGTTTGAACGATTGACATGATTTCATCATGTTCCTGTGCAGTTACTTGCAGGATAATAGTTCCCCAGGCGCTGAATTGATCAATAAGCCACTGGCATGAGGGAAGATTTCTGCCGGGTGTGACCACGGCGATCTGCTTGTCCATGGTTGAGGTGGTTGGACCGAAAAGAGGGTGCAGACCAATTACCGGTCCCTGGAAAGCGTCGAGCATGGCATTTAAAGGTTGTTCTTTTATACTGGTGATATCTGCAAGAACACAATCAACCGGCAGGTGAGGACCCAGTTTTCCGGCCACTTCAGCAGTTACTTCAATGGGGACACTGATAATTGCAAGCTCAATCCCGTGGCAAAGTTTGCCGACATTCACCCAATCATTTCGGTCCAGAATACGCACCCTGTAACCGGAATCGGCAAACCATTTAGAAAAATATTGCCCCATACTCCCCATGCCGCCAACCATAAGAACGGTTGCACCGTCGCGGACGCCTTTTTGCGAAAGACGAGCGGCTTGCTCTACCCGTGACTGGCGGAGAATACGACGGTAAAGTTCTTCAATATAATCAGAATTTAGTCCCGCATTGGCCCCCTGATTACGAAGCTGAGAAATCAGATTTTCTTCCCGGGCCGGGTGATAGACAGGCAGGTTGTGGGCTTTTTTAAGCGTAACAACGCGTTCCACTTCTGCCTGGCGTTTTGCAAGAAAAGAGACTATCTCCTGGTCAATGGCATCGAGTCGTTTCCTTAAGTTTTCAAGTTCCTGCTCGACCTTATCGCTGACAGGATTTGCCATTTGCGGTGAGGACGGCCGTTTTGGATTATCAGTTTCCATGATTCCAGCGATATAACATCTTCGCAAGGTGTTTGGCAAGTAAAGGATGCATCTTATGCTTGCCTTTGTTATTAAATGAGGGTAAACATGAGGCTATAAAAAACTTAAGGGCTTCGCCCCCATTGGAATAATGGAATAAACAGGTTGTCATTAAAAAACCTGTAATTTCTAAAGGTTGTAGAATTTCCGAGACGTAAAATTAGCGTAAATTATCAGACTATTAAAACGATTCAGGCAGGTTTATGAAGCCGATTTGCAAAATTGTAATCATCACAGCAACCATCTTTTTATGGTCATGCATGCCAAAGACTATTTATGAAAAGTTTGATCCCTCGGCTCAGCTTTTTTCCAGGGCTGAAAAAATGTTTCAGGAGAAATCCTATGACAAAGCGCTTGTTTTATTCAATGAGTACCTTGACCGATTTTCTGACAGACCTATGGCCGATGCAGCTTTAATGAAAATGGGAGCTATCCATGCGGCTCTTGGGAACAATGACAGCGCTCGTAAGGTTTATAAACGACTCATCGCCGAATATCCGGAAAGTTATTTTGTTCCGGATGCCAGGATTGAAATAATGGTCACTTATTACAACCAGGGAGAACATGAAAAAGTAATCGAGCAGGCAGCCGACTTTCTCAAACATGCTGTTTCCGAATCCCATATTCTCAGAACATATGTATTGGCAGGTGATGCCTATTTGACTCTGGGATATCCAAAAGATGCTGTTAATTACTATGCAACGGCATATTCAAAAGCGCAGGATCCGGGAAAGAAGGTCATTATAATAAAGCTTAAAGATGCTGTCCGGCAGCTTAGTTCTCAAGATATCGCATTCCTTTTAAGTGGCAGGGAAGAGAGGTTCCCAGCAGGTTATCTTATGTTTCAGTTGGGGATTAGCAGTGCCGGTGAAGAAAAATATGATGAGGCTTTAAGGGTGCTGTCGGAGTTTATCGAAAAGTTTCCGGATCACGAAAATGTGCAACAGGCAAAAAATCTAATAGCGGAAATTAATCAAAAGTCTATCTATAGCCGTTACACCATAGGATGTTTGCTCCCCTTGAGCGGTCCTTATAGACTTTACGGCAACAAAGCATTAAATGGTGTTGAACTGGCTTTGAATAAATTCAGCTCACAAAACAGTTCTCCTTGTATCAAGGTCATCATAAAAGATACGGAATCTGACCCGGTTAAGACCGTACGGGCCGTAAAAGAATTGTTTAATGAAAAGGTTGCCGCTATAATTGGTCCCGTTATTATGGCTGAACCGGCTGCTCAGGAGGCACAGGATAAAGGGGTGCCCATAATAACATTAACCCAGAAAGATAATATTACTTCAATTGGCGACTGGGTTTTTAGAAATTTTATCACTCCGGTTGCGCAGGTTAAGGCTCTGGTATCTTATGCCGTCGAGGAGCTCAATCTTAGCCGTTTTGCAATTCTTTATCCCGACGAAAATTATGGAAAAACCTTTATGAATCTTTTCTGGGATGAGGTGGTTGCTTTCGGAGGTAGAGTTGTGGGTGTTGAATCATACAATTCCGCTCATACCGATTTTTCCGATTCTATCAAAAAACTGGTGGGGCTTTACTATGAGGTGCCTGAAGATCTTAAAATCACTGACGTAGAGGCCGATGACGAAAAAAACGAGGATGCCGCCACCGGCGAAGATGCAGATACATTGCTGGGGGATGCACGTAAATATAATGAAAATATTATAGAGGAAAAACAAGAAAAAGCGGAAGCCATTGTCGATTTTGATGCGGTCTTTATTCCCGATGCTCCCAAGAAAGCAGGACTTATTATTCCACAGTTGGCTTTTTATGATGTTACCGATACCTATCTTTTAGGAACCAATTTGTGGCACTCCGACAGTTTGATCGAGATGGCCCGGAAATATGTACAGGACGCAATTATGCCGGATGGTTTTTTTGCCGAAAGCGCTTCAGAGGAGGTAATGGATTTTGCCAGAACTTTCAATAAGACTTTCGATCAAAAGCCGAAATTCATCGAAGCAGTGGCATATGATACGGCCATGATATTGTTTCAGACGGTCAGTAGTCCGGACATTCGATTCAGAAGCGACCTAAAAAATAAGCTCAAAAAGCTCAACGATTTCCGTGGAGTAACCGGACTTACTTCCTTTGATAACAACGGAGAGGTTCGAAAAAAGTTATATCTTCTTCAAATAAAAGGCAAAGGATTTGTCGAGCTGAAACACAATTAAGCAACTCATAAGAAAATCGATTGACAAAGGAGGGATTAGTCGTTTTTCAACGATCCCTGACCCGTTGCTCCCAGGACGCCCATCCACAACTTTCCTTTGGGATCGATTTGCTTTCGTTTTCCGGCCGAGGCACTTAAGGGAAGATGCACGAAATGGTTGTTCCAGCGGCCGATGAGAAGTTTTGTTTTTCCCGCCATGCCTGCATGAACCGCGTCACGCCCCAAAAAGCTGCAGAAGACATTATCATTGGCATTCGCAGGCAGGCTTCTTATCATATAGCTGGGATCAATATATTTTAAAGAAACCTCGATATTTTTGCGATTAAAATATGACAATATGGTATTTTTGAGGAAAAGTCCGATATCCTGGAGCTTGATATTGCCGGATTTATCACGTTCCGTTGTTTGAGCGTCAAAAAACTTTTGACCTGCGCCTTCAGCCACTACGATTACGGCATGTCCTCTGTGATGAAGACGTCTTTCAAGGGAAGCAAGAAAGCCGCCCGATCCTTCAAGGTCAAAGTCTACCTCCGGTATGAGCACAAAATTTACATCCTGTTGGGCCAGGGCGGCTGTTGCGGCGATGAAGCCCGAATGTCTGCCCATCAGTTTGATCAGACCGATTCCGTTGGGATATCCTTCTGATTCGTTATGCGCACCCTTGATCGCCTGGGTGGCAACATCAACCGCCGTATGAAAACCAAAAGAGCGTGATACCATGTAAATATCATTATCAATGGTTTTTGGGATTCCGACAACGCTTATTTTCAGACCTCTTTGGGATATGGCATCCGCTATTTTTGTAGCTGCCATGAGTGTGCCATCGCCTCCGATCATAAAAAGGATGCCGATGTTCATCCGTTCCAGGCTGTCGACAATCTCATCTATAGGCTGGGGTCCCCGTGAAGATCCTAAAATCGAACCGCCCATCTCGTGTATATTAACGACTATCTCGGGTTTAAGATCGATGATGTCGTGCCCGTATTTAGGGATAAAGCCCTGAAGACCATACCTGAAGCCATAAATATTTCGTACCCCATAACTGTAGAAAAGTTCCAGAACGATTGCCCGGATAATATCGTTCAAACCGGGGCATAATCCGCCGCAGGTTACCAGTGCACACCGCAGCTTGCTTGGGTCGAAGTATATTTTACTTCTGGGGCCGGCCAGCTCAAAAGCGGGAAAATCTTTTCCTTCTTCGGCCAATTTGATCAGATTGTTTAAATTTACGTCCACGACGACCCTGTCGGTATCGTGCACAAAATTCCGGCTGAGGGAATCTTTTTCACCTCTGTGGATAGGTGATGTTACTTTAGGATGTCCAAGGGTCGCTATTGTTGTGTCAATGGAATCGAATTTCATAATATCCTCTTTTAATTGAACGTGTTGGAAATTCTATCCCGCTATATAACGGAATGAGCGAAGTGAAGGAACCTGTGTAGGTAAATTGGCAATTTTTAAATAAAAAATCAAGAATTCTTTTTGATAGGCTATAGTGATTGTCAGAGTTCGGAACATATTTTTGTCAATTGCTACATCTGGAAGAAATGTCAAATTTTTTGTTGACAACCTATATTCGTCTGATTATATTGCCGCAGTTTTTTTGAGACCTGTCTATTTGAGGCCGGGAACAGATGGCTCCCGGCCTTTTTTTGATTTTTTTTCCGAAAGGGGGTGATTACAATGGTTTGTACAACGATTAGAAAAGGTTTTGAGTGCCCTTTTATGACTACAGAGAGGTGTTCTTACAATGGCGGAATTTGCCACGAGATCGTGGAGCAATGTGAAGGCTGCAATCGTAGCATTTTATACCATTCCGGATGGTACTGCTCGGCATGCCCTGATCCTTCACTGAAATGGAAAACCGGAGATTGCAACTTTGCTTCACATGTCACAAAGGCTGCTTCAGGATCAAAAGCGAAGATTAATCCGCTTAAAGCATCCAAGAGAGGAAACAAGTAATGTTGCTTTCGATCTACAAATAAACCCCGCTTTATTAAAAGAGCGGGGTTTTTTCATCAAACACCCATTCCGGTCCATGTCGCCGGCCCTTCCTCATCTCCCCGATTTTTCAAGTTATTTTCCCTTGACATATTTTGTGTCTAAACGGTAAAATTTAAGGCAGTTTCCACGATCGCTATAAAAAAATATAATTTATCATTTTTTTTAGTTTAAAGGAGGGAAATCCGTGAACCCTATTGCTCAAGAGCTCAACCAGATTATCGAGAAGAATAATCCCCATCTTATGGAAATGTTGTCTGATATGGGCAGAAACCTTTTTTTCCCTAAAGGGATTTTAAGCCAGAGTGCCGAGGCCAGGGAAAAGGCCCATAAGTTAAATGCAACCATAGGTATTGCCACGGAGCGCGGGGGGACCATGCATTTTTCTTCGGTAATGGACTCAATTTGCAGTATTCGAGCAAAAGAGTCGCTAACCTATGCACCATCCTTTGGGATTCCAAGCTTGAGAAAAGTCTGGCAGGACTCCCTTTTTAAAAAAAATCCTTCTATTGAGGGCAAAACTATCAGTCTACCCGTTGTTACTTGTGGCATTACTCACGCTATCAGCATGGTTGCGGATATCTGGTTAGATCCTGATGATGTCGTGGTTTTGCCTGACAAGATGTGGGGTAACTATAACATGATTCTGAATGTCAAAAAGGGAGCAAAAATAAGTCAGTATCATTTGTTTTCGGAAAGTCATGGATTTAATCTTAAAGCCTTTGAGGAAAAGATACGGATTGAGGCGGAGAAACATGATAAGGTTACGGTTTTGCTGAATTTTCCGAATAACCCTACCGGTTATTCGGTAACCGTTGAAGAGGGGAATCGCATTATAGAAATCCTTGCCGGGATCGCCGAAACGGGTAAAAATATTATAGCTGTTACTGATGACGCCTACTTCGGACTTTTTTATGAAGACCGGGTCCTGAAAGAATCTCTTTTTGCAAATCTTTGCAACCGGCATCCCAGGCTTCTTGCCGTTAAGCTTGATGGCGCTACCAAGGAGAATTTCGTCTGGGGGCTACGGGTCGGTTTTATCACGTACGGATGTAAAATTGAAGGTGATTCTATGGCCGTATATGATGCACTGGAAAGGAAAACCGCAGGGAGCATCAGGGGTTCGATTTCCAATGCTTCCCACCTGGGGCAGACCATTGTACTAAAGTCCATGCAGAGCGAAAACTTCCTTAAAGAAAAAGAAGAAAAATTCAAGGTGCTGAAAAACAGAGCCGGACGGATTAAAGAAGTGCTCTCGGATTCCAGATACAAAGACGCCTGGGATATTTATCCTTTTAATTCTGGTTATTTTATGTGTATCAGATTAAAATCGGTGGATGCCGAAACGCTCAGGTGCCACCTTCTTGAAAAATACGGCGTAGGTCTTATATCCATGGGAGAAAGGGATTTGAGGATCGCTTTCTCTTGCCTGGAGGAGGGCGATATACCCGAACTTTTCAATATTATTTTTCAGGGTGTAGAAGATTTAAAAGGGCTGAATGTATAAAACCTAAAGTTTGCGTTAACTTTTTTCGAAAGATATATATAATAATTACAATGCGGTATTGAGACAATTTTATCAATATCCACAGACCGATACGAAGCTTGCAGAATTTAATAACCGAGACTTGTTACGGGTTGCAGGACGGTTTGATATTCTTTATTAATGTTTGAGATGACGGTACAGGCTAACCTGTGGGATTATTGAATGGTTTTAAAAAATTAATCCGATACATTACCGGCAAAGAGGGGTCCATCAATATCGCCCATGCTGGTAAGTGGACCTTCTACTTTGTATTAATAGGGCTTATGGCCGGCCTTGGATCTATCGTTTTTAATTACCTGTGCCGGCTCGGTCTGCATTATTTTATGGATTTTATGGCCGGCTACCGGCCTCCTTTTCCAGCCGGTGAACATCATCTCCTTCACCCCACAAGCACGCCATTCAACCGTATTACCCTTCTTTTTCTTCCTGCACTTGGCGGTCTTATTAGCGGATGGCTGGTATATACCTATGCTCCGGAAGCCGAAGGGCATGGAACGGATGCTGCGATTGATGCCTATCATAGAAAAGGAGGTTTCATGCGCAGCAGGGTTCCGATTATTAAAACCATAGCATCTGCTCTGACCCTTACCACCGGTGGGTCAGGGGGAAGAGAAGGTCCCATTGCTCAAATCGGAGCAGGTTTCGGTTCATTCCTGGCAACGACCTTAAAACTATCAGACCGGGAACGCAGGATAATGATGGCTGCGGGAATCGGGGCCGGTGTGGGGAGTATCTTCAGGGCCCCTCTGGCAGGGGCTCTTTTTGCTGCCGAGGTGCTCTACCGTGACCCGGAGTTTGAGTCCGAGGTTATCATCCCTGCGGGCATCTCCTCGGTTGTAGCCTATTGCCTGTTTTGCCTCGTGTTCGGCTGGGGGTCTTTGTTTGAGTCGCCTGATTTTTTATTTCGCAATCCCTTAGAATTAGGACCTTACCTTGTGCTTGCATTAGTTCTTGTAGCCACAGGCGTTCTTTACATCAAATCATTTTATGGCCTCATCGGCATTTTCAAATCTATCAAAATTCCAAATCACATTAAGCCGGCTATCGGCGGCTTATGTACCGGTATTATCGGCTTCTTTTTGCCACAGACTCTGGCGTTTGGATATGGATTTGCTCAAAAAGCGCTTTTCAATGAACTTACCATACCCTTTTTATTTTTTCTTGCTATTGGAAAAATATTTACCACATCATTTTCCATCGGATCCGGGGGCAGCGGCGGGGTATTTGGCCCTTCAATAGTAATCGGCGGTGCAATGGGCGGTGTGGTGGGAAAAATTTTTCACCAGATCATGCCGGGTGTTGTCACTGAGCCCGGAGCCTTTGTGGTGGTGGGCATGGCAGGTTTTTTTGCGGCTGTTTCAAACACTCCGATTTCGACCATCATATTTGTCAGTGAAATGACTGATTCGTATCAGCTGCTTCTGCCCAGCCTTCTGGTATGTTCAGTATCTTATCTTGCGGCACGGAAATGGACAATTTATGACAGACAGGTCAAAAGCAAGGTCAACTCTCCGGCCCATGCAGGAGATTTCTTTGTGGATATCTTACAGGCTATCAGAGTCAAGAATCTAATGCACCTTATTAAAAAAGTGGAAGTTATTCCCCGGAACATGACCTTTCGTGATTTCAGGGAATTTTTTTCAGAAACAAAACAACACTATTTTCCGGTTGTGGATCAGTATGATAGACTGACGGGAATATTTTCCAGTACAGATATCAGAAGTGTACTTTTTACACGGGGAATCGGGCAGCTTGTGGTGATGAATGATATTGCCACTTTTGACATTATACTAACGACGCCGTCCGAGGATCTGAATGCGGTGCTGCAGAAATTTACCATAAAAAATATCGACAGCCTGCCTGTTGTAAAGGATGATGACCATGGTATTCTGATCGGCATGCTGAACCGGAGAGAGGTTATTTCATATTACAACGAGCAGGTCCAGAAGATGAAAAACAGGAAGTAGCATTAAATTTCTCAGGAAAATTTTTCAGTATTTATAAATAGTTGACGTTCATAAGGAATAACCCGTGTGCCGGCGCAGTCACACCGGCAAGGTTGCGATCCTTTGAGACGAGTATTCTGTTAATGTCCCGGGGCGTAATTTTGCCCAGCCCTACATCCACAAGTGTTCCGACAATATTTCGCACCATAAACCTCAAGAAACCGTTTCCTTCTATTTTAAAAACCAGATATCCGTCATCCATTTTTTCGAGATCCGCATGCATAACAGAGCGAATGGTGTTGGCTCTGGGACTCCCTGTGCCTTCAAATGCCTTGAAGTCGTGGGTTCCGATGATATAACACAGTGAGTTAAGCATGGCATCCAGGTTGAGTCTCTTTCGGATGTGCCAGGCATACTGCCTGAAGATTGCGGCAGGCAGGTCGCGATTTAATATTCTGTAATGATAAGATTTGCTTTTAACATCATAGCGTGCATGAAATTTCACTGAAACCTGTGTGCATCTCGTGATGACAATATCTTTGGGCAGAAGGCTGTTGAGGCCTTTTAGAAAAACGCCGGGATCTAACGCTGTGCGGCAGTGAAAGTTTGCGATCTGGCCAAAGGCATGCACACCGGCATCTGTCCTGCCGGCACCTGTCAGGGTAACTTTATTTCCCGTCATGGTCATCAGAGCTTTTTCAATTTCGCCCTGAATGGTTCGATCGTTGGCCTGACGCTGCCAGCCGTGATAGTCGGTGCCGTCGTATTCGATGGTAATTTTAAAGTTCTTCAGCATTTAATAATGCAGATTGACAATATTTGACTATTCTGTCAAATGAAATTGATACGGGAAGGATATATTAAAATGAATTTTAAAGGAAAAGTATAAACATGAGCGCTATAATGTGTCCCGGCTTTAAGGCCGCCGGGGTTGCATCGGGTCTTAAAAAAAATGGTCAAAAGGATCTCGGGCTTATCTATTCACAGGTACCGGCAAATGTCGCCGCTCTGTTTACTAAAAACAAAGTTAAGGCTGCGCCGGTTCTTCTGGACATGGAATTGATGAAATCGGGTGTCTGCCAGGCGGTTATTGTCAACAGCGGCAATGCCAACTGCTGTACCGGCGAACAGGGAATGCGTGATGCCAGAACCATGACAAGTCTCGCAGCATCTGAACTCGGAATTTCAAACGACCTGGTGTTTGTGGCTTCAACAGGTGTTATCGGTGAGCCCCTGCCCATTGAAAAGATTAAAACAGCGGTTCCCGACCTTGTCAGATCACTTCAGCCTGACGGAATTCCTGACCTGACCCGGTCGATAATGACAACAGACACGGTCCCTAAAATAGCCTCTGCAAAGGGAGTTGTGGAAGGGAAGGCTTTTACCGTTACCGGTGTTGCCAAAGGCGCAGGAATGATCCGTCCGGATATGGCCACAATGCTCTGCTTTGTCTGTACCGATGTCGGAGCGTCACCGGACATTTTAAAAGAGACGTTGGTTAAGGCTGCAGACCGTTCTTTTAACCGGATAACCATAGACGGGGATACCAGCACCAACGACACGGTCATGATCATGGCAAACGGGCTGTCCGGGGCTGTTATTCGAAGCGTAGCCCATAAAAACATTTTTCAAAAGGTTTTAGATGAAATCTTTCTGGACCTGGCCAAACAGCTGGTAAGAGACGGGGAAGGGGTGACAAAGCTGGTTGAAATTATGGTTCGGGGGGCGGTGTCGGACTCTGATGCCCGAAACGTTGCAGACACTGTTGCCCATTCTCCTCTGGTCAAGACTTCATTTTTCGGAGAGGATGCCAACTGGGGGCGTATTGTGGGCGCTGTGGGCAGGGCGGATGCTAAAATAGACCCGGATAAGATAGATATTTATTTTGATGATGTTCAAATGGTGAAAGCCGGCATGGGTTGCGGAAAAGCCGCTGAGGCTGAGGCCACAAAGGTTCTTTGTAAACCGGAATTTGTCGTAACCATTGATTTAAACATGGGCCGGTGTTCTGATTTGATGTATACTTGCGATTTTTCCGTGGACTATGTAAGAATCAACGCAGATTACAGATCTTAAGTGTCCATCCATGACTATGATGCGTTTGCAAAAATTTCTTTCCGAAGCCGGCATCTGTTCCAGAAGAAAAGGGGAAGAATATATCAGGGAAGGGCGTGTCAGGGTTAATAGCAGGATTGTTACCGAGCTCGGCACAAAGGTAGATCCTGAGAAAGACAGGGTAGAATTTGATGGAAAGGGTGTAGCGCTAAAAAGTGAACCCATATATATAGCGCTCAACAAACCCAAAGGATATGTTACAAGCTGCAGTCATCCGGGTGAAAAGATCGTGCTGGATCTTATAGATATTCCCCAACGCGTCTATCCCATAGGAAGGCTTGACAAGGACTCAACCGGGCTCCTGATTTTGACCAATGACGGCAGTTTGCATCACAGACTTTCACATCCTTCCTTTGATCATGAAAAAGAATATGATGTTACCGTCTCAAGGCCCATAACCGATGGTTCTCTCCGGAACATTGCCGCAGGGTTACCCATGATGGAGACCAAAACCAGACCCGCAAAGATCCGGAGAATTTCTTCCAGACGTTTTCGTATCATACTCAAAGAGGGTAGAAACAGGCAGATACGACGCATGGTCAGAAAAGTGGGGAACCGTGTGACAGAGTTAAGGCGGATAAGGGTTTCAAAAATTAAACTGGGAAGGCTGGCCGAGGGCGCCTGGCGCAATTTGACGGAAAAAGAAAAAAAAGAACTTTTAACCCAGCTAAATTCCTGAAAAAAAATATTGACATCGACATTGTGATCGATTAAAGGATAATATATTATTTGGCCTTGAGGTAATATTTTTTACTAAGAAACTTAGAGGCAAGGACATAGTATGATTAAATTGGGGCCGGCGTCCGTGGAGATGAGAGCAATGTCGGAAGATGATGTTTTTTCATCGCGATTAAAGCTTCTTATTATCATGGCCAAGGCCTATTTAAGAAATTGTCCTCTCGGAAATTACCGAAAAAAGGCCATCATAGAAAATGCAAATCATGTTTTCTATCATTCCCTCCACCTGGTCAGCGAATCCTCCATTTTAAAGGACAACGGCTTTGAGCACCCGGCAGACATTGTTTCCAAGGGAAAGACCTCAGAAGAGCATCTGTTTCATCAGCGAGTTCAGCTTCTGGCCGTAATGGCCAAAGCCCTGGCTGAGGACCGTCTCAGGGGTCATTTCAGAAAAAAGGCTCTCACCGACAACCTGAACAAGATCTGTGAGACTCTTATATTCAAATTCCAAATTCGAGATGTAAATTTTCTGAAAGTAGCGTGAACCCGGTCAATATACCAAACGTAAAGATAGCTGTTATTGATAATGATCTGCTGGTCCGAGATTTTATTGTCACAGTTTTAATGTATTGTGTGAACAGAGATGTTTTATCTTTTGATAACGGTTTGGCCGCCTGGAGATATATAGAGGGTAATGAAAGTCCGGACATAATTATTACAGAAATTGACGTGCCCGGGTTGAACGGATTTGAACTTATGGCTAAATTCAAGGAGAAAAGTCCGGACAAAAAATGCCTTCTGATGTCCGACAATCCTGCCAATGAACAACCCGCCAGGAATTCCGGGGCAGATGCCTTTCTTGCCAAGCCCGTTAGCGTAAATGATCTCTTTAGGGTGGTGCAAACCTTTGTAGTAAGAGATTAATCGGCGATATGGCTTTGGTTATTTTCCGACAAACTCACCAAATTTAAAGTTGCCAACCATTTTCTTGCCGTGGGGAGAAGTCAAAGTCCCTTTTCCGTGCAGCTTATTATCTTTAAATTGGCCCACATACTTGACGCCGTTGGGCCGAACCAGAATTCCCTGTCCGTTCAACATGTTGTCCTTAAATTCACCCACATATTTTTCACCGTCAGGAGATGCCAACGTTCCTTTTCCGTGAAACTTGCCATCTTTGAATTGACCTACGTACTTGTCACCGTTGGAATAGATGAAGGTGCCTTGTCCGTTCATACAATCTCCTTTTATGCACCCGCCAAAAGTATTCAAAGGATAAAAACAAATTATTAATAGTAGGGCTGCTCCTAAAACTTTCATCTTTTTACCCCCTTTTTTACTCTATATTTTCTAAGTAGGTATAATTACAATCACAACTCTTCTATTCATTGCGTCATTTGAAGATATGGGTTGTGACTCACCAAAACCCACGGTTTGTATTCTTGCCGGATCTACTCCCCTTTGTGTCAGAGCGCTCTTAACCGCCAGTGACCGTTTTTCAGACAGAGTTTGATTATATGCTTCAGAACCTTTTGAATCGGTATGGCCCTCGACTCTGATGGTTGTCTGTGGATATCTGTTTAATACATTAGCAACTCTGCCGATTTCCGCATGTGCCCCTGGTTTTAAGGTTGAAGAGTCAAAGTCAAACAAATATTCAGAACGGAAAGTAGCCGTCAAAACATTCTGGGTTCTCTGGATGCTGGCAGCCTCACTCACAGCCATCGCAGCTCTCAACTCTTGCTCTTGCCTGTCCATATACGCACCGATTTGATGACCGGCGATACCCCCAACAGCGGTGCCGATTGCCGCTCCGAGAAGAGTGGATTCTGTATGCCCACCAATAACTTGACCGAGAATTGCACCGCCTGCAGCTCCAATTAACGCTCCGGTTTTTGCGCCTCTTTCCTGTTGTGTCGGCCCGGCGCATGAAAAAAGAGATATGGCCAGTACCAGACTCGCAATGATTGCAATTGTTTTTTTCATTATTTAGCTCCCTTGATTTATTGTTAATTTCTCTACAACCGGGTTGCTTTTATAAAATCATTAATAACTTTATACTAAAGTGAATTTTACGTGTCAAGCTGGACAGCGTTTCAAAACAGGGCAAACGCATTTGAATCCCAATACAGGGAGAACGCTCCACGACGTCGCTACGCTGCACCAAAATCAAATGGGTTTACCCTGCGTTTCAAAAAACGTTATCGGCATATAGAAATATAAATGCTCTGATCCGGACAACTGACTAAAAGAATAAAAATAATTTTGTATTTATTTTATATTGGCACCCAATAGCCTGATTGGGTAAACCTTTTTAATGCCAGGACGTCTATACACATAAGACGTACAAAACTTAAAAAGGATTACCTGGAAAACATGAAAAAAAGTTTGGGTTGATTTTAGGTGTAACAATAAGGAGAAAATAAAGTAAGCATAAAGAAATACAAAAACCCGGCACGGCTCGACAGGATCGACAAATAACAAATGATCAATGAGCAATGATAAATGTTTTGGTTGACTCTTGAGTGCCATGGGCTTACTAGTGGGTATAGAACTTAGGGCCTTCGCCCCAATTGGAAAAGTGACGTAATGGAATCATAGGTAATTAAAGCTGCGATGGGAATTCAAGAAACCTGGCCGAATGTCAAATGGATTTTGATTCCATTAGCAAGTCTGTTTGTATCTACAAAAGGAAATCGATGCCGTACGGGTAATGAATCGAGAAGGACAGGTTATTGTGAGCGAAGAGGAAGAGTCTCCTATGCCGATGGGGGATAAGGAGCTGGTTGCTCGAGCGCGAACCGGTGATCAGGCGGCTTCAGAAGCTCTGGTCCGGCGGTATCAGGAAAAAGCTCACGCAATCGCTTACAATATGTGCTTTGGAGACAGCGAAGAAGCCAAAGAAATTACCCAGGAGGCTTTTTTGCGTGCTTTTCGGAGTTTAAAAAGCTTTCGAGGAAAGTCATCTTTTTATACCTGGTTCTATCGCATCCTCGTAACGACATGTTTAGATTGGAGGCGGCGTCAAAGCAGATGGAAAAGGATCTTTTCTTTCTGGCGCCGGGACCAGAGAGAAAAAGCGCCTTCAAAAGAAGGTTATGAAGAATATTCGGAACCTCAAGAGCATTCTAATCCCATGACGGCACTAAATAATAAACAGCTTGCACAAGAAATTAGAAAGGCCATACAGTCTCTTCCTGAGAGGCAACGGATAGCTTTTCAACTCAAAGTGCTCAACGGGATGAGAATACACGAAATTGCTCAAATAATGGGAGCGGCCGAAGGAACGGTCAAGAGCCATCTCTTTCGAGCGACCCACTTTTTGCGGGATGCCTTACAAGAATGGGTCCAGCCATAGGAGGTGTATGTATGAAACATTGTTCCGATAGACAAGAAACGCTCTGGTTGGATGTATACGGAGAGTTGACTCAGAAAGAGCGTCTGGATTGGGAAAAGCATCTTAAGACATGCAGAGGCTGCTCTTTGGAGCGGGAAGTCTTACTCAGGCTGCTTGAAAATGTGCAGGAAACCCTGCCTGCAGCGTCTCTTTCACATAAGGACGTCAAAGAACTTCAAAATGCCATTTTCGGCAAACTTAGAGGAAACAGCGACAAAAAGTGGCTGCGGAAACCGTTTATAGGCGGATATGTTAAGCCGATTCATGCTCTGGCTGCGTGCTGTCTCTTGATAGTCGCTTTTGGGTGGTTCGGCTTAAAAGGGCTGCAACCCACTACTGCTGTCCGGACCGTGTCCGACCGGGGGGTGGAAGAACAACTGATCGCTAAGGATCTCGACCTTCTTGAGAACCTTGAACTTTTGGAAGAAATGGACACTCTGGAGAAACTGGGTAAAGTGATGAGCCGGGGGAGTGCCACGATATAAGGCTTCTGTCTAATGCTAAAATTATTAAGGAGCGTCTTCTATGGCGGGACATAAAAACAGATCGCTGAAGAGTTTGAAGGCATGGGGCATTGTGTTGACTCTTATTCTTGGGTTTTCCATTTTTTACACTGAATTGGCCTGGGGCCGGTCACACCGGTTTTCCGGAAAAGTACATGTCCGACAAATGGAAAAATTCAGCAAAGAGATTGTTCCAAATGATTGGAAGTCGATTTACAACCGTGGTAAACAGGGGACTCATAACCGTATGAGATGGAACAAAGAATTTTTTTTTCAGGTAAAAAATTACAAAAGGGATTATCAGAGTTTACCTCCTGAAGAGAAAGCCAGGCTCAAGGGAAGGTATCGGAAATGGCAGTCGCTACCTCAGGAAAGACGGCGAATGTTGCGTCATCGAATGGAGAAGTGGAGGCAGCTTCCTCCTGAAAAACGCGAACATTTTCAGCAATGGTTTCAGCAATGGAAAGAGCTTTCTCCGGAGGAACGAGGTGCTATTAGGAAAGAGCTTGATAAATGGGATGTGTTGCCTCCGGATGAACAGGAAAAACTCCGTCGCAGATTCCACAAGAATAGAGATTGGGCCGACTAAATCAACAATTTTCTAAAATTGCAAAATTGGGAAAACATACTGGAATTTTAAATGAAAAATCTGTTTAAGAAATTAAAAATCATTGAACTTTTCTTTGAAAAGATAAATTTTGACGCTCGCATCTTTAAAGACACTTTAAGATAAAATCGACGCGATCGTTGATAGACAGCAGGGGAACGCTAATAATTTCATACCCCAGCATTTGATAACTTTCCTTTAAGATACGATTCAGCTTGGCTGCGATCTTATCATTTTCTAATCGTACGTCATCTTTTTCAAACCGTAATCTTTCAAATAAAAATATTTTTTTATACCGGGTTTGCTTACTCTTTTTGATGGGTTCATCCGGGGATAATCCTTCCAGAATATAATATCCAATACTGTCCGGAACCGCACGATCCAGGAAAACCGTTGCGTCTTTGGAAAGAGATTTTTCAATTTCAATTTTTTTATACAAAATATGGCGCTCAAACGATAATATATCAGCTTTTATCTTGGTGATACTTTTTCCCTTTTTTAATTCTTCATCGATGTATGTGCGTGCAGTTTCATGAACAACCGGGTAGCCCAGTTGTTCAAGTGCGCTTATGACTGCAGTTTTGCCGGAGCATGGCGCCCCGGTTATTACACACCAGTTTGTCTTTTGCATGAAACGCTCCCGGGGAAAAGAGTGGACTTGAATCATTAATTGAATTAGTTACAGGAAAAAATCCAGGATTTCCATCAATTTTTGTATGCGCTACCAAGGACCCATTTACAGACCTCCCAGCGAGGCGGACTCTCTCTTGATCCAGTCTTACGAGCGACCATTACACGAACGATATCAACCTTGAAGGAAGGCTGCCAGAGGCTAAAAACAGGTTTCTTGATAAGATCCATGCGGCGTTGAAAAAGGATGAAAAATCATTCCGCCCTTTTTTTATCGGAACTGCATAAAACTAAATTCTGCAAGCGCCGAGGAACGGCATGTAATGCTATTGACCGTCATAATTTATCGAGAAGTTACAAATTTTTTAATTAAAACCGCAACGATATAAATGATCAACGCCCATAACAGGCTATTGATAAAAAGCGGTACAATGACAAGGTTCCCGGGGAAAAACTGTCTTGGATAAAATGCCATTGTAATGACTGGGAAATAAAAAACCTTAGAGATCAACATTAACAAACGACCCATCAAAGGCATCTGAGCGTTATGAACATTGGCGGTGACAACGGATAACGTTATACTTGAAATAATTTTAGTGACAACGGAATGAACCACAGCTATGACAAGGATTGTAAAAAGTTTTCTCATAAATGGAATTTCGGGGATATCTGTTATTTTATTTACAAACCGATTAGATCCTAATGCCCCATAAAATCGTGTTGTCCGGTTTTAATACGGCTTATTTTCTATAGAAAAAAATTGCATATAGGAGATAAACAGCTATTGCAAGAAAGGATGTATCCCGTAAAACAGTCAAGATGTTCATTGAACTTTCAACAGCAGTGGTAGAAAAGCAACCGCAGTTGATATTCAGCCCGCGTGCCATGTTAAACAGCAGGGCGCCGATAAACGTCATCAAAAGAAGATTGCTTATGACAACTGTTCCGGGCATCCAGAAATTGATAATAAGAAAAATTCCCAGAACAAGTTCCAGGCAGGGCAGTGCAATTGCCGTTAGATTTATAAGTCCGTCCGGCAGGATTTGATAATTATAGACCGCCTCTGCAAATGCTGCCGGGTGCAGGATTTTATCGAAACTGGCATAAACAAACGCTCCGCCTAATATGAATCTGGCAGATAGTGTTAGCATCCGATGTGGACTCAAGTTTTTTCCTTGTTTTGGCAAATTTCACACTTGTAAAATTCAGGACACGGCATTTCCTTTTTCCACAGGAAGGTGGCCCTTGGTCCATTCCGTCCAGCCGTCCAGCAGCACCCGGACATTATTAAACCCCATATCCAGCAAAAACAATGCCAAGTCACAGCTCAGTTCACAGGTTGCACCCTCGCAATAGGTAATGATCAATGTATCCGGCGAAATATCTTCTGTAACCTCAATAAACCGCCGGTCAACATCATGCCAGGACAGACTGCGTGCACCCAGAATGTGTCCTTTTACATACTCATCCATAGAACGGGCATCTATGAACAGCGCTGACTTTTCCATAAATAATTTTTTGGCTTTCTCAAAAGAAATATCCAGGCGATCACCGTCAGGGGTTGTGAGCTTGGCTTTAAAAGACCAGTCTCCTATCAGCGGCAACCGGTCAGGTCGAACCTGATTGATTGAAAGCGCCAGTAAAATTGACAAAGCCAACAGGGTGCCGCCCTGCCAGACAGATTGAAAATATTTCACTTTGCCCGTTTTTACGTTATTCTTCTGAATAGATCTGGATTTTGCCATAGCTCTTTTCCGAATCTTCAATCCAATGTACATAGGGGTGATGGATCGGAGATTTTTATCACAATCAAGAAAAATGTCAAGAATATTAAAGAAAACAGTATATTGT
>JBARSG010000428.1:0-1759 GCA_049644625.1 Desulfobacterales bacterium
GTTTACGACATCGACCTTAATTCGATTTTTAAGAAGCTCGATTCTTGCGGATTAGCATCCATTCAAGATCCCAAAGGGGTTTCCGGCTACGTTCATGCGTGAATGGGGTCAAAGCTTGAATTGTGAAATAATATTTGACAATTAAGCCGATCCGAATGGAGAATATACCTTATCATCTTATTGATATTATAACTAAAAAGGTTAAATTTTAAATATGGCCTTAAAAGGGCATTTTTGGGGTGAAAAATATCCTTTTAAGGAAAGAAAAGCACACTCAGATGGCGAGAGCAAAACGACATTACCTTTCAGGTCACGTATGGCGCATTACCCATAAAGCGGGACGCCCTTTAGTTTTACAGTTTACAAAGGGAATTCACGGTAGTTCGAATTGAAGTCTTGTGCCAAGAAGCGGTGATGTACCGATTGCTACAGTGATGCGACTGCCGTTGACCGGAGTATGGAGTAAGTATAGGCTAAATCTATGGCAGAATTCAGAACACAAAAGGCCTTTTCCGAAGCCATAAGATATGTCTTCGGTGGAGCTACCTGAGCCCAAGCCGTCCTTCTGGCAACCCAGCGGCTTCTGGGTTTGGAAAACAGGAAGATACTAAAGGCAGCTACTGGACTGGGTGGTGGTATTGGACATGAGGGAGATACCTGCGGTGCCCTTACCGGAGGGGTCTTATCTTTGGGTTTATATCACCGGGATAATGACTGCAACCGCCTATGGCCTGACTGTATTGAGTATTACCGAAGATTCAACACACGCTTTGGTAGCAGCAAATGCAGGGATATTACCGGCATAAAATTTAAAGAAGGCTATGACATCAGACGGTTTTTGCTAAAAGGAATGAAATGCCTCAGACTTGTCTACACCTCAATAGAATCTATCTTTGACATTGTTGAAATGGTTGAGAGGAAATCCCCTTCAAAAGGCACATATCAGGTAAGGCCTCCTTTTGACATAAAGAAGTTTCATTGTGCCGGTACTGTCCTGTCACACATTGAGTCCCGGCTCAACCTTAACATAGGTCCCATTTCAAGAATTGCCCGGGGATTTTCCGGGGGTATCGCATTCCAGGGCGATATTTGTGGCGCTTTCATGGGTGGAGTTCTGGCGCTGGGCATAATGTATGGAACGGATCTGCGGAGGACACAGCACAGCAGGCTCTTTAGAGCAGGGCTGGTGGCCATGAAAGAAGGGAGCAGGGTTTTTCAAAATGAGCATCTTCATCCATCTTTTAAAACCAGCTTGCGTGTGGGCATGCTCTACAAGAAATTCGTATCGCAATTTGGCAGCGCGGATTGTATTGACATTTTGGGTAAAGTTTCCCGGTCGAAAAACAGGGACTCTTGTGAAGAAGTTGCCCGGAGCGCCGCTCAATTAGCATTGGATCTCATGTCCGTCAAAACTTTGGATTGTAATTGGGGTCAAACCTTAATCCTTGATTAAAGGATATAGGTTATAGCAGAAACATCGGGGTCAGGTAACAGTTAAATAGTCTTCGAATTAAACGTCATAAATCTTCATACTTAACGGATTATGAACTTCCGGTATCCAAATAAGTGCAGGTTGAAAAAAATTTACCCGGTCACATTCTTACGCTGCCGGACCGCAGCATTTTCACCCCGGATGAAGAAAAGTTCTGGCCGGAACATGATAATTTAAACTGGCACAGACGAAATACCTTCCACAAATGAAAATTAAAAAGGCAACTGATGAGCAAATATGCCATTGTATATGACGAAAAGTTAAAAG
>JBARSG010000429.1:0-11821 GCA_049644625.1 Desulfobacterales bacterium
TAGATGCGCTTGAGCAAAGTTTGCTTGACTTCCAGACCCGCTATGAAAAAATTGCCAAGCCGTTTAAATGGAAATTTACAAAGGAAGATCTAAATCGAATCCTTTCCAAGCTTTCTAATCAGGATAACTTATTAACAGAACAATTGACTGCTATCCAGCATTTATAATTTAGGATTCACCAATGCGACAAAAAGAAATCTCAACAGATATAATCACTGATCAAGGTGACCCTCCAAATCCTCTTTTTCAATTGACATTTCATTTTGAAGGTTATACATTTTAATAAAATGTTTAACCAATAAAGAGGAGTATCATATGCAATCCGTCAAAGTTTTAAACAAGGGTCAGGTAGTAATCCCTGCTTCAATAAGAAAGAAATATGGCATTCAACCGGGATGTAAAATTCAGGTTTTTGAATACGGAAACCTTATTTATTTGGTGCCACCCTCTAAAGATCCCATAGAAGAGGCTATGGGCTGTCTTCCCTCAACTCCTTCATTATCCGAGGAAATGCTCAAAGAAAGAAGGAAGGACTTTGCTGAATGACAAAAAGATACCTGTTCGATAGCCATGCACTTCTTGCATTTTTTCAAAAAGAAAGGGGAACTGAAGTTGTAGCCAAAATCTTGCGAAGAGCGCTGAAACAACGGCTGGATCGACTCATTTGCGTGATCAATCTTGGCGAAATCATTTATATGACCAAAAGGCGATTTGGTGACAGAAAAAAGGTGGAAATATTGGGCCGAGTTCATCAATTGGGTTTCAAAGTTCTCCCCGCTCCGGAATCTCTTGTGTATAAAGCTGCAGAACTTAAAGTAGAATATCCTATCTCATAGACCGATTGTTTTGCTTTAGACTGTGCCCAGGAGCATTCTGCCTCCCTTGTAACAGGTGACCCTGAATTCAAGCAAGTAGCTCATTTAGTGAATATAGACTGGATTCGATGAGTTTCATAAGGGGATCTTCATGCAACGATAGGGTTTATGCTTGACGGGATGAATATAGGATGTCCCCAAGATCATGAGTCAAACGTAGACTTCCTTAATTCTATACATAGGCCATTTAAGCTAGGCACGTTCTGCACGAATGCCCCGCATTCCTACCGGGACCAAGATTCCGTTCGCTGTTCATTGAATTTTTGCTAAAGATGTGATATGGGTATTTTTAAATATTTTCAAATTTTTTTAACACAACGCACTATTAAAAAAAATTAGGAAGAAAAAATGCCTGTAATAGATTGGAAAGATTATATTCATTCAGATCCGGAGGTTTTATTAGGCAAGTCTGTTCTTAAAGGTACACGATTATCGGTAGAATTCATATTAGGGCTTTTTGCTGAAGGATGGACATAGCAGCAAATAATAGAAAATTATTCGATACTATCAAAAGAAAACCTAACCGCTGTTTTTGCATTCACTACAGAATGTATGCGAGAAGAATTTCTTTATTTTTTGCCGACAGGCACTGCTTAATGGATTTTCTGGCAAACGAGAATTTCCCCCAAAGAACCAAAAAACCAATGAACCAATAAGACTTTTTCCGTTGAGATTTCAACAACAGTTCGTTATCATAACCATGCTTTCTTCTATCTGTTATCATCGCTCAAAACCTTTCTTATTTTTTGTGACAGGGTTCTCATGTTAAAAGGTTTCTGAATAAAACCATCACAACCTCGGTCCAATATCTCACTTGCCTGACCACTTAGACTGTAACCACTTGAAAGAAGTACTTTCACTCCAGAATCAATTTTCTTTATGGTGTCATACGTCTCACCGCCACCTATATTGGGCATAATCATATCCAGGATAACTAAATCTATGTTATCTTTATTCTCTTTATAAACCTCAATGGCCTCGTAACCGTTCATGGCTTCGAGTACGGTGTAGCCAAGTTTATTTAGCAACTCAACACCCACATCAATGACCATTTCTTCATCGTCAACTAAAAGGATGGTTTCGTTTCCCGCTAAAATCCGTTCGGAAATCTCCATAGTTTGATAGATCGGTTCATCTGACGCAGGCAGATAAATGCTGAAATTGGTTCCCTGTTCTTTCTTGGAATCAACATCAATATATCCGCCATGTCCTTTGATAATTCCATATACAGATGCCAAACCAAGCCCTGTGCCCCGGCCCATCTCCTTGGTTGTAAAAAACGGCTCAAAAATGCACTCGGCGGTTTTTTCATCCATGCCCGTACCATTATCGATTACATTCAATAAAATATATTGGCCAAGCTTGGGATTATAGGGCTTATCCTTCATTTCTTTGTGGGTAACATTCATGGTCTTTAAAAAAAGATCTCCGCCATCAGGCATGGCAGCAGCAGCATTGATATAAAGATTCATCAGAACCTGCTCGATCTGAGATTCGTCCACTTTTATGGAAAAGAGGTCTTCGGAAAGCTTCCTGTGAATAGTGATATCCTTTCTTGTCCTGCCAAAAGTCACAGAGGTCTCTTGTACAACTTGATTTAGATTTATCGGTCTGATCTCATCTCTCTCTTTCCTTGCGAATCCAAGGAGCTGACTGGTCATTTTGGATCCACTTTCAATAAGTTTTTCAATATGTTTCAACTTTTCACAATGTGGATGCGCGGCGTCGATCTCATATAAAAGCAGAGAAATATTCCCCAGCATACCCATCATCAGATTGTTAAAATCATGGGCAATGCCTCCCGCCAGCGTTCCAATGGTCTCCATCTTTTCAATAAATTTTAGTTGGAATTCAAGTTTTTTCTTTTCTGAAATATCTCGAAGAATAAAAAGTTTACCAGCAGGCTGGCCGTCATGGTCGTTAAAACGTGAAGCACTTATGCTGACATCTATTAAATGTCCGTCTCTGGTGTAACGGGTGGTTTCAAAACCGTGGCAGGGTGTCCCTTTTTCCACAAGATCCCTGATCACGACCCGGGTGGATTCCCACTCAGATTCCGGGAGAAAAGGGATCTCTTTTCCTACCACGTCCTCCAAGGTCCAACCGAATATTCGGGAGAACGCAGGGCTTATATACCTGACGCTTCCTTCCATGTCATAGATAACTATGGCATCAGCAGATGAATGCAGAAGAGAACGATACACTTCTTCTGATCTTTTTGATCCCGCATAAAGCTTCCTGTACTCTTCTTCGCTTTCCATTAAGGCTTTTTCCATCCGCTTGCGTTCAGCTATTTCTTTTTGAAGGTCCCTATTGGCTGATGAAAGGATCGTTGCCTCCATTTTTTCTGAAAAATACACCGAACAAAGGGCTAAAAACCCGACAAAGAAAAATATAAGGTGAAGATACTCTGGATAGTCCAGGGGTTTAGCATTTATTCTGTTTATGCTTGCAATCGTCTCCCACTCTATAAAAGCTCCCAAAACAAAAAACATTGCCGCCAAAGTAAAAAGATACATATTCGCAAATCTTATCTTTCTCATCCACTCCACCTTTAATTGTTTTTTTTGAAGCATCATCTTTTCGATCCCCATCCCTATAGCCTGCATTCAGGCCATGCGGCCAGTATCCATGCCATGGCGTTGTTAGAAAACCAATCATCAGTGTTATGAGGTTTTGGATTGGATTAGCGGTGGACATGAAGGGCTGAATTTGTCCCGGACTTTTTAATATTTTTTGACGTGCCAACATTTGTTTTCCTTTCCTAAGATGTATTATTTTTGTTCAGCGAAGCTGTCAGCCTGCACAAATATCCGCTGATTTTTCTGATTGACCTCGACCAGGTAAACCAGTATATGGATCAGCTGTTTGACCGAGAATGGTTTCGGAATAAACGCATGGACTCCGACCCGCGATAATTCAGAACTCAGCTTCTTATCGCCATAAGCCGAAATAAGTATTTTTAAAATATGCGACGGACGGTTGCCCACCAACTTGAAAAATTCCAGGCCGTTCATATCCGGAAGCCTGAAATCACAAATGATGATGTCAAAACGTTCCTCTTTGAGGGCTTGCTGACTGTCTGGGAAACCCAAACAGTATTAGCAGATACCTTCTTCAAATAAAAACTATCTTGAACAAATAATATATCCAAATCAAACAATTTGTTATATTCGTCTTCGCCATCAATATAACAAAAAGCAAGCCCACCTTTGCTGATGTTAATGATTTGACCCATTTGGATATTTTTAGGCGCAGTAGCAATGGAACCCTCATTCATGCGCATATCCTCAGCCTGTTCCTCCTTTACAGACGATGTTTTGATCATTGCAGCAACTGCACCGCGTTTAACTTTGAATCGATGATGCTTCCTGCGCTCAATGAATTCTCTTCTGTTGTCCATAGCAGAATATCCTGATGTTGAAAAAAAATTTAATACTTTAATACAATTTTCATGCCAGATGCCGTATTTTTGATTTCGATTCTCTGAAATGCGCTACGCCCTAATTTCACAGGGAATTATACAACTATATTGAATGGATGTGGAATGTTATGGGTAAAACAGGGAACAAAAATGCACAGAAAAATGTGCACTGTGCACAGTTTTCAGGGCATAGAGATTTGGATGCATCGTTTATGGTAAACGGGGGGGCAATTGGAGGGTAAAAATCTATTCCAAAATATGCTCGCAGTTTTTGCTTTGTTGAGAAGTTTGTGAACTCCTTTTTTCGATTCTCAAGGTATCTACGTAAAAGAACCATTAAGCATGATGTAACAACATGGCCAAGAATAAGAGAAATAGATAATCCGATAATCTAATTGTACATAATAATTAAAAAAGAAATATCATGGAAAATAATCTGGTAAAAGTTGCTGAGTAAATTCCAGACTTAGGATATCTGCTATCTCACTTCCATAACCCAAAATGCCAAATCGTGACGCATACCATATCTTGTGGTTGTGCCATCAGCGCAAATATTTAACATAACATACCACGACATGAAATCCATTAAAACCAATGGATATCAAACTCGAACTGTAAATATCAGGTCGAGATCGTTTTTAAGATATCCATTTCTTACCTCAGATCTGGCATTTTCTGTGATTGAGGGTATCTCATAAAAATCGCGCTTTTCAAAACCTGACACTTCTTTCCAAACTTCAAAGCTGACGTCAACTAGTGTTGATTACATATATCTAAAAACCCACAGAAAATCAAAGGTCAAATCCTGTAAAATGAATTCGCCCCTATTGAAAAACAAAATTTGGGGTCTGCTTTTGACTCTTTATTGTATAAATGTAAGGATGTTATGCAACATATAAGGGAGTGTTATGAGTGTACAGGTTGACATTTCATTATAGTTGTTTTAATTTCTTACCTTCTAAACGGAAATTCGGACAACATAATATAGTGAGGTATATGCCATCGAAATTATTACGACAACCAAAATGATGCAGGCGCGATCCGACCGGATGCGCCGTCAGTTTAAAACCATTGTTTTCATTCCTACCATGGGATTTCTCCATGAAGGTCATCTGTCTTTGATTCAAGAAGGCCACAAATATGGAGATGACATCGTAGTAAGCATTTTTGTCAACCCCACACAGTTTGGCCCAGGAGAAGACTTGGAGTCTTATCCCAAGAATCTTGAAAGAGATTTGGAACTGCTACAAAAACAAGGGGTAAATGCGGTATTTACCCCTGATGCAAAGGAAATTTACGGCAAAAAATTTCAGACCTATGTTATGCTGGAAAAACTGCCGAATTACCTCTGCGGCGCCTCCAGACCCATACACTTCAGAGGTGTTGCAACCGTTGTTACCAAGCTGTTCAATACGGTTAAACCGCATGTGGCCGTTTTCGGCCGGAAGGACTATCAGCAACTTATTGTCATTCGCCAGATGGTGCGTGATCTCGATTTCGGCATAAAAATAATCGGTGCTCCCACGGTAAGGGAGCCGGACGGGCTTGCCATGAGTTCCCGCAATAATTATCTTACCGCCGAACAGCGGATTAGCGCCCTTACCCTATACAAATCATTGCAGAAGGCAAAGGAGCTTATCAAGAGTGGGATACAAGATGCGGCGACTATTATAGACGCGGCAACAGAGCTGATACAGTCATATTCTGAAACCGATATAGATTATATTGCCATTTGCGATACGGAAACACTTGTCGATATCAAAACCATTGACAGGCCAGTAGTGATGGCTCTGGCTGTCAAAGTCGGAAAAGCCCGCCTGATTGACAACATGATACTGAATCAATAGCAAACAGAATTTAAAACTAAAGAAGACCAAGGAGACGCTTTATGAGTAATGAACAATTCTTTTTTACCTCCGAATCGGTGACCGAAGGTCATCCGGACAAGGTTGCAGACGCGATATCGGATTCCATTCTCGACGCAATTATCGATCAAGATAAAGCGTGCAGGGTTGCCTGTGAAACTCTTGTAACCACCGGCCTAGCTTTTATTGCCGGTGAAATTACAACCAGTTGTTATGTGGATATGCCTGATATTGTTCGAAATACAATCCGTGAAATCGGATATCATTCATCCCAGATGGGGTTCGACTGGCAGACCTGCTCGGTTATTACAAGTATTGATCAACAATCTCCGGATATCGCTCAGGGAGTGAACGTCGGTCATGGACTTTTCAAAGACCAGGGCGCCGGAGATCAGGGGCTTATGTTTGGGTTTGCCACGGATGAGACGCCTGAATTGATGCCCATGCCGATTATGTATGCCCATAAATTATGCATGCGTCTTGCCACGGTTCGAAAAAACGGGGCCCTTGATTTCTTAAGGCCTGACGGCAAAGCCCAGGTGACCGTCGAATATGAAAACGGCACTCCGAAACGGGTTGATACCGTTGTTATTGCCGCCCAGCATAAACCGCATATTACTTACGATGAGTTGAAAGAAGCGATCGTAGAAGAGGTTATAAAAAAGGTAATCCCCAAGAAGCTAACGGACGGTGACACCCGATACTTTATAAATTCCACCGGCAAGTTTGTGATTGGCGGCCCCATGGGAGACTGCGGGGTTACGGGACGTAAAATCATTGTTGATACCTACGGAGGCCAGGGGAGTCACGGCGGCGGATGTTTTTCAGGGAAAGATCCTTCCAAGGTCGATCGAAGCGCTTCATACCTGGCCAGACATATTGCAAAAAATATTGTTGCCGCCGGCCTTGCAAAAAAATGTGAATTGCAAATCGCCTATGCCATTGGTGTGGCAGAACCTGTTTCCGTGATGGTAGATCTTATGGGAACCGGTGTAATTCCAAAACATCGAGTAAAAGAAATTATCAGAGAAATTTTTGATTTAAGACCCGCAGCAATCATTGAATATCTGGACCTGCTGCGCCCAATCTATCGTAAAACTTCAGCTTATGGGCACTTTGGCCGGAATGAACCTGAATTTACGTGGGAAAAAACCAATATGGTGGATGTTATTCGGGAAAAGGCAGGGGTTTAGGGATTGACGATTGTCGATTGAAAAATTGAAAATTGATGATTGGTGATTGATGATTAAAGAATAAGAAAGACGGATATGACCAAATTAACAACCGGTTAGCCACTCGACCACTTAACTGCTTAACGGAATCGGAAGGAGATTAATAATCCATGGAATATGATATTAAAGATGTAAAACTGGCCAGGGAAGGTCTGTTGCGGGTCGAATGGGCCAATCAGAGCATGCCGGTCCTAAACAATATCAAGAAAAGGTTTGCAAAGGAAAACCCCCTAAAAGGCAAACGCATCGCAGCCTGTCTTCATGTTACCACCGAGACCGCCTCTTTGATGCAGACATTAAAAGCCGGCGGTGCCAGACTTGCTCTTTGCGCCTCCAACCCGCTGAGCACACAGGATGATGTGGCGGCTTCCCTTGTAAAACATGACAAAATTTCCGTTTTTGCCATCAAAGGTGAAGACAACAAAACATATTACAAGCATATCCATTCAGCCATAGACATCAAACCTCATTACACCATGGATGACGGCGCCGACCTGGTTTCCACAATCCATTCCGAGCGCCAGGAACTCATTGAGGGAGTCAACGGAGGTACGGAGGAAACCACCACCGGAATCATTCGACTGAGAAGCATGGCGGCAGACGGAGTTTTGCAATACCCGATCATCTCTGTAAATGACGCCCGGACCAAACATTTTTTTGATAATCGTTACGGTACGGGTCAAAGCACTATGGACGGCATCATTCGGGCCACAAACCGTCTGATCGCAGGGTCCAATTTTGTGGTCTGCGGTTATGGATGGTGCGGCAAGGGTCTTGCGATGAGAGCGTGCGGAATGGGAGGAAACGTTATTGTAACCGAAGTCGATCCCACAACCGCTCTTGAAGCGGTTATGGACGGATTTATGGTAATGCCGATCCGGCAGGCGGCGAGAATCGGTGATTTTTTCTGTACGGTTACCGGGAACATCAATGTAATACGCAAAGAACATTTCGAGGTCATGAAAGACGGCGCTATTGTGGCCAATTCCGGTCATTTTAATGTTGAACTCGATCTCGAGGGGCTCAAAAGCATAACAAAATCCCACAGGACAATAAGGCCTTTTGTTGAAGAATTTATGCTGAAAAACGACAAACGGATCAATGTTCTGGGTGATGGAAGGCTGATAAATCTTGCGGCCGCCGAGGGACATCCGTCAAGTGTTATGGATATGAGTTTTGCCAATCAGGCGTTGAGTATCGAATATATGGTAAAAAGTAAAAAGAAACTTGAAAAGGATGTCTATCCGGTACCTGATGAAATAGACAGGGCCATCGCCAAAGAAAAGCTGGCTTCCATGAACGTTAAAATTGACAAACTCACCGCTGAACAGAAAAAATACTTGGCATCGTGGAGTATGGGAACCTAGTGGATTGTGGATTGAGGAATAACTAAAAGGTGACTTCTTTTGGGTCGGCTTTTTACTCAACCACAATTATGACCCGGCATTTTTTCATAAAGGAAAGATTCTCGGAAGCACTTCGAAGCCTGCGAGCATCTGTGTTACTGATTACAACGTCGGAATTTTCGACACCTTCTGTCCTCAACCCTTTTACCGTCAAAGGATTGTCTGCAACCCTCTGATTACTCTGAGCTGCCGCAAGATCCTTTGAATACCCACTCATACCTTGCTGTACGGCATATTCACGGCTGACAAAGGCGGATCCATAGACTTCACGTGCGTTTTCGTCAAGTATTTTTGGGGCCATGACGGGCTTTATTCCAAGGCCCCGGGTATCAACAACCAATCCGGTAAAAACAGAGGGTGAATTGTTAACAGGCGCCATGGTTCTGATCGACTCCAACGGTTTGATTTCCCCTGGAAGAACAAGCTGGGCAAATCCGCCTCTTAAGTTCATTTCCATTGTAACTTCTACGGTTCCGTCTGAAAAATATTCCTTTTTTACAACATCGGCGCTATTAACCATGCTTTCTATTTTAGACATAATTATATCATTTTTGCCCGCATAATCACCGACAACTGTGGCGCCATCGATTCTGATCCCTTTTGCGACTTCAAGGATTTTTCGGCAGGCATCCAGCGTTGCATCTTTTAAAGCAGATGAACGTGCCTGGACACGGTTAGGGAGCTTATCAGGAAGAACCCTGATCCCTTTTGCTTGAATTACTCCTCTGCTCCAGTTAATGACTCCTTTTGTCTTCTGCTCAACAACGTCCTGGTCCCGATATTCATTACCATATCCAACAGGAGAAATTATCAGAAGAAACATAAGTGCCAAAGCAAAAGTCGGCTGATTTTTCATGGTAATTCTCCGAGCTATTTTTTAATTGTCGCGTTTTTCAAAATAACGTTTTTTTTAAGAGTCCGACCAAGCGGAACATATTTCTGAGAATTTTTCTAACAACACTGATTTAATCACTTAATTTTGTCAATAGAAATTGACGATCTCCTGAAACTTGTTTTTTTAGTTTCTGCCGAACTATCGAAGTGATCCGGTTTGTCCGAGTTCGGCGGATAGTAATGATCTATATTGTTCGATTTGGAATAGGGCGTCTTTTTCGGTCGAAATCTGTTTAATGGATTCACGGAATCTACTGCTGTAACGCAATCCCTTGACGAACCAACCGAGCCGGCTGCGCATCATCCGGATCGCCCGTTGCTCTCCAAAGTATGTTACAGAAGATTTAAGGTATTGAATCATAACTTCAAAACGCCGGGATGGATCAGGGAAAGAGACTTTATTATCCCTGATTAGCTCAAGTGCCTGAGAAAAAATCCAGGGATTGCCGATGGCCGCTCTGCCGATCATGACGGCATCGCATCCGGTTTGGTTTTGCATCTTCAACACATCTTCAGGAATCACGATGTCTCCGTTTCCTATTACAGGGATTGAAGCAGTGTTTTTAATAGCGGCAATCAAAGACCAGTCGGCCTTGCCCCGGAACCCCTGAGTTGCCGTGCGCGGGTGCACTGTAATTGCATCCACACCGCATGATTGAGCTATTTCAGCTATTTTTAAGGCCTGGCCTCCGGAACTGTCCCATCCGGTTCTTATTTTTACAGTCAATGGAATTTTTATCGTTCTGCGGATTGCCTGAAGAATTTTCTCAACCTTTTGGGGCTCTTTCATAAGGGCCGCGCCTGAGCCGGTTTTTAGCACTTTTTTTACCGCACAGCCAAGGTTGATGTCGAGGATGTCAGCTCCTGAGGATTCAACTATGGATGCAGCTTGAGCCATGAGCGAACGATCCGAACCGAATATCTGAACGGATAAGGGTTTTTCTGCAGGTTGGCTGTGGAGCATTTCATGCGTCTTGACCGAGTTGTAAACCAGACCGTTGGAACTGATCATTTCCGAGCAGACCAGGGCACAACCTGCTTCTTTGGCCAGCAGCCGGAAGGGCAGATTGGTTATCCCTGCAAGTGGGGCTAAAACCGTGATATTATCAAGTGCAACGGAACCTATTTTCATTTTATCTGCAACTTTTTTTTGGAAGTCGGATTAGCATAGCAAAACAGGCAGTTGTGATAGCATGGGTGCAGGTGGTAAGATCCTATATCTATCGACACCATGCATCCGCATCCGTGCGTTACCCTCTGGCCGGTATCTTTTTTAAAACTAAGATTGCCCCCGAAAATTTTCACTAAAACATCGTTTGGAATACATGAACTTTTTTTTATGTTTGAATCTGCGGGCAGGGCGTTGAGTACATCTTTTTCACAACAGATATAAAGATCAATATTTTTTTCGGAAAGTTCTTTTTCCATTTTCAGAAGAATTGCCTTTTTTGTTTTCAGCGGCGGATCGACAAACGAAAATCCGGGCAGGCAGGCGATTCTTTTTTTAATCTTTGGGTAATGGTCAATGAAGCTTGTGATACATCTTGTAACACCGCATCGGCAAGCCCTGGCGGCAATCCGGGAAAAATCATTCAAATTGTCCTGAACTTCTTTTTCATGGAATTTAAAAAAACAGATGGGATCAAATCTCCAGTTAACCGCTCCGGCGTCAAAATCCCGGCAGAGTTCCTTTAATTGATCAAGACGTTGGTTTAGCGGCGGCACACGAGGCTCAAGCAAGGACAAATTCGAATTTATGGTAAAGTTGAAAAAAAGATTGTATCCCATGGCCGAAAGCTGTTGGCCGAATCCGCCCTTGATGAAGGGACCAAAATTCTTTGACCAGAATACAAGGGTGTGAACGTTGTCGGGGGTTGCTGCTATCCTGGACTTTTGCCGGTTATATGGATTGATAACCTCAAAAAAACCTTTACGAATCTGATTTATGAACCAATCCATGTAAAATGCCGGAATATCGGTCCGCCTGGAGGCAGAAATAACGATTTGAGTTGATGGTTTCATAAAAAAATCTTATTTTTATTTTTTCTTCAGATCTGCTAATGCTATAACCTTTCCGGCATCGGGTGTTTCAGGTTTTTTTTGTTTTTCTCCGGAAGGATCAGGC
>JBARSG010000430.1:0-1653 GCA_049644625.1 Desulfobacterales bacterium
GGATAGGCCTCGGCAAACTTCACAAGTCCTGTGCCTTCCGGCATGGCGGCGGTCACCGCAACGATTCTTTCATCCTTTTTTGCCATTTGCAATATGGTTTCCCCAAAAACCTGAGTGTATGTGGGAACGGAACATTTTTTGTTCAGGCTTTCCCCCGTATCTGCATTAAAGCGTCCCACCCCGTGAAAATAGACAGGATTTTTTTCAGCAGGGGAGTATCCTTTCCCTTTTTTTGTTGATACATGAAGAAGAACCGGTTCGTTGAGGCACTTAATGTTATTAAGTATGTCGATAAGATGGTCCAAATTATGACCGTTTATCGGACCAAAATATTCGAAGTTAAAGGCTTCAAACAACATCCCCGGAGTTATAAAAGTCTTGAAAGATTCTTTTGAACGCTTTGCAAACTGATAGATATCGTCACCGACTTTGGGCAAAGATTTAAGAAAGTCTTTAAGCTCTTTTTTAAAATCCTGTAAATATTTTGCTGAAAAGGTGCGACTTAAAAAAGAGGATAGGGCGCCTACGTTGTGCGCAATCGACATATCATTGTCATTTAATATCACTAGAATATTCTTGTTGATGTCCCCGGCCTGGTTAAGACCTTCATAGGCAAGCCCGGCGGTCATGGACCCATCTCCTATGACTGCGATAACCTTGGACTTATCATTTTTTAAACGCTTGGCACAGGCGATACCCAGACCGGCGGATATGGAGGTGCTGCTATGGCCGGTTGAAAATGCATCGTAAGGACTTTCACTCATGCGGGTAAACCCACATATTCCGTCATGTTGGCGAAGCGTGTGGAATTGTTCTCTGCGTCCTGTAAGGAGTTTGTGAGCATAGGACTGATGTCCTACGTCCCAGATGATTTTATCGGCAGGAGCATTGAATACGTAGTGAATGGCGATTGCCAGCTCAACCACACCCAGGCTCGGTGCAAGGTGGCCGCCGTTTTTTGATACCACTTCAATAATAACTTTGCGAATCTCAGAAGCTAAAATTGGCAGTTCAGACCGTGACAGTGCTTTTAAATCTGCCGGGGAATTAATATTTTCCAGAAAACTCAAAGGTTATGTGCTCCTTAGTTAAACGTCTCGTAAATTCTACAACTTTATGCTTATTTTTTTCTATCAATAATATAATGTGCGATACCGCGAAGCGGATCAGATTTGTTATCAAAATAATCGAGTGCTTGCAAGGCGTTATTGACCAAATTTTTTGCAAATTCCTTTGATTTTTCAATTCCCAGTATAGAAGGGTAGGTGCTTTTTTCACGAACTTGATCGGTGCCGACATCTTTGCCCATAACAGCCGGATCGCCTTCGACATTTAGGATATCATCGATAACCTGAAAAGCAAGTCCGATATTTTTTGCATAAATATTGAGATGTTCGATCTGATCAACGCTCCCGTCTCCCAAAATAGCCCCGGTACTTACTGATGCTTCAATAAGGGCGCCTGTCTTTAAAGCGTGCATTTCTTCCAAATCTGTTAAACCGATCCGGCTACCTTCTGCGGCCATGTCTTTTATCTGCCCTTCAATCATTCCTTTATATCCGGCAGCCTTTGCGATTATATTTATAACCCGGAACCATTTAAATGCGTTATTTATATTTATATGGTTGAGCTCGATGGATGAAAGAATTTCAA
>JBARSG010000431.1:0-2956 GCA_049644625.1 Desulfobacterales bacterium
GGTCGGAAATCGATGATGAATCTGTGCGATTTGAAAATTGCGTAGCATCTCATCTTTTGAAACTGGTTCACTTTCTCCAAGATTATGAGGGGTACAAAGCAAATTTATATTTTCTTAGAAGTGTTGAAAAAAAGGAAGTGGATTTTTTCTTGACTATTGACGAAAAACCCTGGATTGCCCTGGAAGCCAAAATGAACGATACCAATGTATCGTCGCATCTATTCTACTTTAAAGAGAAGTTAAGCATTCCATTTTGTTACCAGATCGTTAAAAAAGGAGATATCGACAGCTTTATCAAAGGCGTTCGGATTGTATCTGCGGATCGCTTCCTTGCAGGATTGATCTGAGCGTTTTTCCACGATGTTGCTCCCAGGAAGACTGTTACATTTAACTGTTCCGGTAAGTTGAGGGATAAGATTAATGAATAACACCCGGTTTGTTTATTCCACGGAATCAGGTCGAATTTGCTCTGCCTGCGGACATCCAACTACGAAATGCACCTGCAAAAAGAAAAAAACCGCTAAGAAACAATCAATATATTCAAGGGATAAAGCAGAAAGGTTGTATGCATGTTTATTTTTCTTGATACAGAAACCTCGGGAAAGCATGAAGATGATATATGTATATCAATTGTTGTTGTGAATGGTGTCGATACTAGCAAGATATCCCTTGTTCTATTTCAGTGAGAAACCTTCAATTTTCGACAATTGAAAATGTAGGCACGAAGTCAAGCATCAACGACTCAACAAGTCGACTACAATATACAGGTTTGAAACCCGTTTCCCACCTGCTAATTTTTTTCCTCTTCGGGAATCTTAAACTTCATCTATTTTTCATTACCCTATCCTTTCACACCATTTTCTTTCGTAAAGCGACTTCTTTTCAACTCAGTGACTGTTTTTTAGGATAGAAAAAGGATGCTAAATTTCCGGTAGGGGTACTCAAACAGATATTGTTATAGAACGGTTCAATTTTACTCAGCTTCTTGATTTGCAGGTGTACAATATGTGGTAATTTAATTTAATAAACTACAATATATTCTAATTCGATTAAATTATATATAAATTATGCATGATTTAATTTGACACTAACAAAAGACAAGTTTTAGATATGATTAAAAATTATTCTATCAAAGATGTTTTTTAAAATAAAGTCAAACGAGCAAAACGCTTTAAAGGAAATTAGAGAATCTTTTATGATGATCAGGGCCGAGTTTGCCAGAAAAGCAACCATATCCTCCTTTAACGACGCTTTTTCCAACGGCTTGGCTACACCATCTCAAAAGGGCTATGGCAATTAGTATAACTGCTGCGGTGAAACGCATCCCAAAAATAGGGTTATTATATTTTTTATAATTTTTTTTTGAATGTAAGCTTGCTGGGTAGAATGGAATTAATGAGTGATTATTCGAGGTTTTACAATAAACGATTGGTAATAGTTGCATCTTTATTTCTTACTTTTCTTTTAAATTTACCATCCATTTCAGCCGCATACACCCGAGCAGATTACCGAAGTTTTCAGCGTTCCATTGTAGATTTCCGTTCACGGTTAAACCCAAGTTTTAAAAAGGTCAAACGTAAAAATACAAAATATATTATTGTCCATACCTCAGAACTCGGACTTAAAATGACCCAACGGGTTGTTTTGAAAGGAAAACGTTTACGCAATGGTCGGAGGACCAGTGGAGGTCATACCCATTATGTGATTTCTCGAAACGGACGCACTTATCGCATTTTGGACAAGAAATATGAGGCCGACCATGCCGGTCTTAGCATGTGGAACGGGGAGACGGATATCAGCAAAATCTCGATCGGAATTGAATTGGTAGGTTATCATTACGCATCCATCTCTGAAAGCCAGTATCGGTCCGTGGGCATATTGATTGACATTTTACAAGGGATATATGGCTTGAATGATCGGGCAGTCCTGACCCACAGCCAGGTAGCCTATGGGAAACCAAACCGGTGGTTTAGAAAAAATCAACGCGGACGCAAACGTTGTGCAAAAAATTTTATCCGCGCCAAAGCCGAAGTGGGGCCGACCTGGACCTATGATCCCGATGTGCGATCCGGCCGACTTTTGGCAGACCCTCAGCTATCCGAAGTTTTTTATGCTCGGCGGGAATATTATGCAAAAACTGACGACGCGAACATCATTTCCAAGAGCAACACCGCCTGGTCAATCGCCGGGGAAGATTACGATAGTCGGACAACGGTCTACAAATTTCCAGACGGTCATATGTACACCGGCGATCAAATTTCAGATAAAATAGGCTGGATCCGCATACCTGCGAAAACCGTCGTACTACTTAATCAGGAAGACAGCATTTCTTTGATAAAAAGCGATGGTCCCATAAAAACCATATCGGACAGGCTCACGGCATGGTCCTTTGCCGGTAAAGCGTATAATCAAAAAACGACTATCTATTTTCTGCCTTCAGGCCGAATAAAATTAGGTTCGATGATATCCGACTGGGATGATTTGCCAGCCAAAACAAGGTTCATTGTCGGTTACCGAGGTCCTTACAAGCTTTATAAAAATCGATACGCCTACAGAATCGCCGGTCACGAATACAAAGATCGAAAAACAATCTACTACCTACCATCTAAAAAACTTCTGGCTGGTGATAGAATAGGCGACTTTAAACAACTACCAACAGGCACCCTAATTTTTCTTCCTAACACCTAACAATGTAATATCGTTTTTTCAATAAGGGCAAATCCATTTTTCGGTGTTTGCCCTTTTGGTTTTTATAGTATATGTAATTGGAATAAATTGATGCTGGGCTGTGCTTTTGGCAAGATAACACAGAACGGTATTAACCCAAGCAAGAAAGGAGGTAATACTATGGGGTTGTTAAAGATTTTTTCAGCAAGGATTTATTGGGTTATTTTTTTTATGTTTGTTTTTCTTTTCACTTCACAGGCCGTTGCCCAAAATAAAGTCGTTGTTATTC
>JBARSG010000432.1:0-6259 GCA_049644625.1 Desulfobacterales bacterium
GCATAGCATATATTCAAAAACAGGGTTTCGATGATATCATCCTTATTATGACCGAGGGCCAGTTTATTACATTCAAGTTCATCCGCAATTTCAAAAAGTCGTTTTCTTCGCAACCGGGAACATAAAAAGCATGGATTTTCCCTATTCCGGGAGCTATGTGCTAAAATGCCATAATCGGTATGTTCAACCCTTAGTTTAAACCCGGTTTTTCTACAATATTCTGAAAAAGATTTACTATACGCGTTCTCAAATCCCGGATCAATATACACGGCGAACAGCTTATAATTTATGGGGATACGGGACAGGCGCTCACTTAAAATCCACATCAGGGTCAGACTGTCCTTACCGCCTGAAAGGGCCACTAAAATTCTATCCCCGTCGGATATCATATCATACCGGTGCAGAGCTTTGCCCACATCCCTGTTAATTACCTTGTATATATTACTTCTTTTCGACAAAAGATATGTATGGGTCCCTTACTGACTTTCCTCTTTATCTTCTTTGATGGTAATTTTTCCGGCAGCGATTTCACGCATTGAAACAACGATATCTTCATTTTTTGGTGAACTCACAAGGTATTCTGATCCTTCACGGATCTGTCTTACACGCTTGGCCACCATGTTGACAAGTAAAAAGCGATTTTTCACCCGTTTCAGGCAATCCTCTATTGTAATACGTGCCACTAAACCCTCCGTTAATATTTATCATTTATCATTTCACACTACAAGATTTCTACGAGTTCATAAATCCTTCTCCCGCCCGGAGCCTGGAGAATTATCTCGTCACCAGGTTTTTTCCCGATGATCGCTCTCCCAAGCGGCGAATGGACAGAAATGCGTCCTTTTTCGATATTCGCTTCATCCGGCCCCACAAGCTGATATTTAACGTCTTCGCCGGTATCTATATTTTCAAGTACCACGGAACTGGCAAATACAGCACGGTCATTTGGAAGTGTCCTTGAATCAATTATATCTGCCCGGGACAGTTTATATTCTAAATCACTTAACCTACCATCAATAAATCCCTGTCGATCTTTGGCAGCTTCAAACTCGGCATTTTCCGTTAAATCTCCATGGCTGCGAGCCTCTTCAATCGCCTTGATATTCTTTGGCCGTTCAACTTTTTTTAGATATTCCAGCTCTTTTTTAAGAGCCTCATAACCCTCTTTTGTAATTGGCACTTGTTCCAAGTTTATATTCCTTATAAATACTCTTTTGCCAGAATTTCCGCTATCTGAACCGCATTGGTTGCGGCACCCTTTCTGATGTTGTCAGCTACAACCCACATATTGATGCCGTTTGCAATCGACTCATCATCACGAATGCGACCCACCAGCGTCAAGTCCTGTCCGGCAGCATCAATGGCCAGCGGATAAACGTTGTTTTTCGGATCATCAACAACTTTAACACCGGGTGCCTTTTTAAGAATAGATTTTACCTCTTGAGCGGAAATATTTTTTTTAGCCTCAAGATTGATCGATTCCGAATGCCCGTAAAATACCGGAACACGGACGGCTGTCGCTGTTATTCCTATGGTATCATCCTCAAGAATTTTCCGTGTTTCGTACACCATCTTTGTTTCTTCCTTGGTATAACCGTTCTCCAGAAACACATCGATATGCGGCAGACAGTTAAACGCTATGGTATGAGGATAAACCTTTTTCTCGTAATTCTTAGAATTAAGAATGGCTCGGGTTTGGGAATCGAGTTCTTCAACCGCTTTTTTACCGGTCCCGGAGACCGCCTGATATGTGGAAACCACAATCCGTTTTATGCCATATTTCTGATGCAACGGATACAGCGCCACAACCATCTGAATGGTTGAGCAGTTCGGGTTCGCGATAATTCCTTTATTTGTGTATTGTGCTACTGCATGAGAATTTACTTCCGGAACCACCAACGGAACATCCGGGTCCATCCGCCATGCACTTGAATTATCTATAACCACGCATCCGTCTTCTGCTGCAAAAGGTGCAAATTTTTCGCTGGTTCCGCCACCCGCTGAAAAAAGGGCAATATCTATGCCCTTGAAAGAATTTTCTTTCAATTCCTCAACGGCAATCGAATTCCCCCTATAATCAATCTTACGCCCCACAGAACGGCTTGATGCCAATAATTTAATAGAGTTAATCGGGAATTTTCTCTCCTCAAGACATGTTATCATCTGATTCCCGACAGCACCGGTTGCCCCTGCGACGGCAACATTAAACTTTTTTTCCGTCATCATTATTTTCAATGCGCTAACTTTTTTCCTTTCCTTTAATATACTCTGCCACAAGATCTCCGACTTCTTGCGTGCTGTATCCCATTTTTCCAGCAGCAACATCTTTGAGATCATCACGCAGTACCTTAATAACACCTTCCTCTAACCAGGAGGCGGCCTTTGGTTCCCCTATGGTCTCAAGCATAATCTGGGCCGCTGAAATGGCAGCGATGGGGTTAATGATATTCTTGCCGGTATATTTGGGTGCTGATCCACCGATAGGCTCAAACATTGAAATTCCTTGAGGATTGATGTTTGCCCCCGCAGCGATTCCCATTCCTCCCTGGATCATTGCAGCCAGATCGGTTATAATATCTCCGAACATGTTATCTGTGACAATAACATCGAACCACTCCGGGTTTTTCACCATCCACATGCATATGGCATCAACATGAGCATAATCTGTTTCAATATCAGGATACTCTTCAGCAACCTCATTGAACGCCCTCTCCCATAAATCAAATGCAAATGTCAGCACATTGGTCTTGCCGCAAAGGGTCAGCTTTTTTCTCTTGTTTCTTTTTCTGCAATATTCAAAAGCATATCTGATACACCGTTCCACACCTTTTCGGGTATTGATCGATTCTTGTATTGCAACTTCATCCAAAGTGCCCCGTTTTAAACAGCCTCCTGCTCCGGCGTAAAGACCTTCGGTATTCTCTCGAACAACGACAAAGTCTATATCATCAGGCCCCTTTCCTTTCAGAGGCGTATCAACACCTTCATACAGTTTAACAGGTCTCAAATTGACATACTGGTCAAAATAAAACCTTAGCTTCAACAGAATGCCTTTTTCTAGAATGCCGGGTTTCACATCAGGGTGGCCGATCGCACCGAGATATATTGCATCTGACTTTGCAAGTGTTTCAAGTATGTTATCCGGCAATATCTCTCCCGTTGCTTTAAAATGTTCGCCGCCTAAATTGTACTCGTTAAAATTCAGGCTGAAATCGAATTTACCTGCCAAGGTTTCAAGGACTTTGATTCCCTCCGCAACAACTTCCGGTCCGGTGCCATCACCGGGGATTACCGAGATATTATATTCTTTTGACATAGTAATATATCCAATTCGCTGACATTAATTATTGTACTCTCACAAAACCAATGTCTTGAGTTAATACAATGGGTAGTTAAATGGAACTCGAACTGTGTTCGTCTAATTCACCTGTCCCGAACGTTTTCCGTTTTATTATTTTCTGCTTTCTAAGTGTATTAAAAGGACCCGAGATAACATAAGTAAGCCCTAAGAGGAACAGGGCAATGGATGGCTGGGCGGCAATAAAAATTAAAATTAGTATAATTGCAACCAGAACATTGAAATTCATCTTTTTAAACACTTCCGGTTTTTTAAAACTGTTGTATTTTATAGTACTTACCATTAAAAAGGAAAGAATATAAAGCAAAACCAGAATGAATATGGGATTCATTTTTCCCGGTAGGCAAAATTTGTGACAAAACAAAACAGTTGTTGCCGACATACCTGCTCCGGCCGGAATCGGAAGGCCTACAAAATAATCGCTGCTTACAATACCCACCTGCGAGTTAAACCGGGCCAGTCGTAGAGCGCCACAGGCCATGAAAAGGAATGCGGCCAGCCAACCAATTCTTCCAAGTGGCCTAAGCGCCCATAAATATATCATTATACCCGGCGCAAGACCAAAAGATATAAGATCAGACAGAGAATCGTATTCGATGCCGAATTTGCTGGTGGTATTTGTAGCTCTTGCAATTTTACCATCCATAATATCAAACAAAACGCCGATAATAATGGCTATGGAAGCGGCAATGAATTTGCCGTCTATAGAAGCGATAACCGCATAGAAACCACAAAAAAGATTTAGGGATGTAAATATGTTGGGTAGAATGTAAATTCCGCGACGCGATCTTTGTTTTTCAATTCTTTTTGTTTTCTTCATATTAAATTTCCTAAAACAGATGTTCCGGCCTTTACCCTGTCCCCAACAGACACATTCAACGTTGTGTCGGCCGGAAGATAAACATCGAGACGTGATCCAAAACATATTAACCCAAAACGATGCCCGCGGGCAACAATGTCGCCTTCCTGTACGTTACAGATAATACGCCTTGCAATCAGACCTGCAATCTGAACAGTGCAAATATTTTTCCCGTCTTCAGTTTCAACAAATATGGCATTGTGTTCGTTATTCGTTGAAGCCTTATTCAGATTGGCTGAGAAAAATTTCCCTGGATAATAATTAACCGCTTTTACTCGCCCTTCATGGGGAATGCGATTTACATGAACATTAAAAATTGACATGAAAATACTGATCTTTATACACGAACCTTCAACAAATCGGCTGTTATCCACCAAGCCTGCAAAAATAACCTTGCCGTCGGCCGGTGAAACCACAGCACCGGGATAATTCGGTATAACGCGGTCCGGATCCCTAAAAAAGCAGCAGATGGAAAAAGTGACGACAAGACCGATCAACGCCGGAACGCTCATTCCCAAGAGGGCAAAAACAGTCGTGGTAAATACAGAGGCAAATATAAAAGGATACCCTGCACGCGCCACTGGAAAGGCAGTATGGTTCGGCGGGTCAGACCAAGAAAAATCACTCATCAAGTTTACCCCGATTGAAATTGCTAGCGTTTCGTAGTTTTTACAACTTACTATATTAATATAATTTATTTGGGAATGATTTTTTTACTGCATCGTTCCAATAATCCAATTGTGAACGACAAAACCCATTTTATATATCAAAAATAGATTAATATTGTCAATAATAACCGTAATAATCTAAGAGTTTTTACGAAGTTATCAAATTTAGCTCTGCATCGGATCTTCGGATATAATGCGGCACAAACATGCCAACATCATCCGTATCGTCATTTTTAAACCTATTCATGCTGAGATAGGCTAAGGTTGACGCCCGAATCGTATTTTGAAAAGAAGATGCAAAAAAAGCGGATTTGCCCATTTTATTTAATATCGTTTTTTGATAAAGCAACGCACCATCGCCGATAAATAAGCATGCTTCGTCAAGGTCAGACACAGCTTTCTCAGGGGGAAAAACTTGCTCATCAGCCTCTTTTTTTAAATGGCCGTTTCGAAACCGGTATCTTGAAGAATAAACCTCCCCTCTACGCGCATCTATAAGCGGGCAGATAAGATATGGGAAAAAAGACGCCTGCACGGCAAGCGCATCAAGGCTTGAAACCCCCACAACCGGTTTTCCCAATGCCGTTGCAAGACCCTTGACCGAACTTATTCCAATACGCAGGCCGGTAAAAGTACCCGGTCCCCTTGTAACGGCAAAACCATCCAGTTCAGAGAGGGCCAGACCCGACAAACCCATGACTCTGTTTATCATCTCCATTAAATGCTTGGAATGGGTCTGCTTCTTGACGGTTGTTATTTCTGCCAACAAGGATTTTTCTTGGACCACCGCAACGCTACAGCTCCTTGTAGTCGTATCAACGGCGAGTATTTTCATATCACCCATTCCGCATAACATTTCCTTCAATGGCAAGGGAAAGAACTTCATCCATGTTTTTTACAGGAACAAATTCAATTTTGCGTTTTATGTGCAACGGAATATCTGCCAAATCTTTTTTGTTCTTTTCGGGAATAATAATCGTACGAATTCCGCCTCTTATAGCACCCAATGCTTTTTCCTTCAACCCCCCTACAGGAAGGACCCTCCCCCTGAGAGTAATTTCACCGGTCATGGCGACATCTTTATTTACCGGTTTGTTCACTAAAACAGAAATAAGTGCTGTAGCCATTGCAATACCGGCGGAAGGCCCGTCTTTGGGGATTGCACCTGCCGGAACATGAATATGAATATCCTTATTTTCAAAAACATTTTCCTTAACGCCCAGCAAAGAAAGGCTTGCCCGGGCATAACTAAGGGCCGCCCGGGCGGACTCTTGCATAACATCTCCGATTTGACCGGTTATGATTAGTTCTCCCTTTCCGTCGATTAAAGACGCCTCTACATACAGAACATCACCACCAGCCTGGGTCCAGGCC
>JBARSG010000433.1:0-23558 GCA_049644625.1 Desulfobacterales bacterium
CACGGTTGAAGTTGATGGCGAGGAGGTTGATCGGGACGTTGATGAAATCGCCCTTGAAGTGGCGGAAAAGGCAATAAATGAATGGGGCAAGCCCGAGGGGGAACTGTTGTACGCAAAAAGAGCGCCCGAGGCCCTGTATGAAAAATGGAAGAAGAACGGCGTTGTTCCCAGAAATATCGATCGGGAAATTGTTGAGATCATGCACCGCACCCATATGGGTGTTGACCAGGATTTCAGGAATTTGATCAAGCAGGGCAGCAGAGCGGCCATTGCAGACGGCTGGGGCGGGTCCATGCTGGCCACGGATCTCCAGGACGTTCTTTTCGGAACCCCCTATCCCTTGCAGTCCGAGGCCAATCTCGGGGTCATGAAGGAAGATCATGTCAACCTTGTGGTTCACGGTCATGAGCCGGTTCTGTCCGAGATCATCGTGGCGGTGGCCCAAACCCAGGAAATGATCGATTATGCCAAGTCAAAAGGGGCCAAAGGGATTCAGCTCAGCGGGATCTGCTGTACGGCCAATGAGATTCTTCAGCGCCACGGCATCCCCTCTGCGACAACGTTTCTGTCTCAGGAGCTTGCCATAATCACCGGCGCCTGCGACGCCATGGTGGTGGATATCCAGTGTATCTTTCAAAACCTGGCGAACGTGTCCGCCTGCTTCCATACCAAGCTGATTACCACCCATCCCATTGCCAAGATGGAGCAGGACAATGTGATCCACATCGAGTTTGACGAGCATCATGCCCTTGAAGACGCCACAACGATCGTGAAGATGGCCATCGACAATTTTGAGAACCGCAAAGCAGAGGTCATGATTCCCAAATATAAAGCCACCCAGATTGCCGGATTTGGCGTGGAATCCATCGAGTACCACCTGGGAGGAACCTTCCGGGGATCTTATTATACCTTAAATGACAATATCATTAACGGCCGTATCCGGGGGGTAGCCGGCGTGGTGGGCTGCAACAACGCCCGCACCCGGCACAATGAAGCCCACATCACTGTGGTAAAGGAACTGATCAAAAACGATGTGCTGGTTCTGACCACGGGCTGCAACGGAATTGCCTGTGCCATGGAAGGACTGTTAACACCGGAAACAGCCCAGGTATTCTGCGGACCGGGTCTGGCCGAGGTTTGCGAGGTGGTTGGTATTCCGCCGGTTCTTCACCTGGGTTCCTGTGTTGACAACAGCCGCATTCTGCTGGCAGCAACAGAAGTTGTTAAGGCCGGCGGCTTAGGAAACGACATTTCCGACCTGCCCGCAGCCGGAAGCGCGCCCGAATGGATGAGCGAAAAGGCTATCAGCATCGGTCATTATTTTGTGGTATCCGGTGTGTACACGGTGTTTGGCGTCACCCTGCCCACTTCCGGTGCTCCGGTGTTCCATGATTATATTTGCAAGGAACTGGAAAAGATTTACGGCGGCATGTGGGATATTGAGCCGGATCCCATTAAGCATGCTCGGTTGATGATCGCCCATATCGACAAAAAGCGCAAAGCCCTGGGCATCGACAAGGCCAGGGAAAGGGTGCTCATGGATATGGCGGATCGCCGGGAAATGGAAGCAGCTTATCAGGAAGCTTAATAATGCGAGATCTATTTTAATATGAGGTTATAATAAATCCTCAACGAAGGAGGAAAATATGTCGAAATTAGTCGCATTTGCTGCCATTCAGGGCGGCTACAATGTTGTTTCAGAGGTTGAAGGGGATTTGAGAAATGCTCTTGCAACCTATAATGCGGACACTAAGGTTGAGTTTCCCAACACCGGTTACTATCTGCCGGTGATCTATTCTCTTTTGGGTCACAAGGTTGAAACCCTGGAAGATTTGCAAGAACCCATGGAATTTGCCCGCGGGCTGCTGCCTGCCCATGTAAAGAGAGTCAATCATTTGCCTTACCTGGGACCCCTTCTGGATGCCGGCATGGCAGCGATTATTGCATATGAAATCAAAGAAGGAATTCGCAGTGTTACGGATCCTGATTTTTATTATCCCCATGAAGATCCTGATATAGAGGCCGGCAAGCTATGGCTGGGTCCTGCTGACGATGTTATCTTAAGAAAAAGAGGGGTCGAATTTGTGGACGGCACAGCGCCCGGCTTTGCGGCCATTGTGGGCGCAGCACCCAGTCCTGAAATCGCCAAGGCCATCGTCGAGGACTACCAGTTAAAAAATCTGTATATCTTCTGTGCATCCGGCCACCAGGGCACATGTGTCATTGATCAGCTCATCGAAGCCGGTGTCCAGATCGGCTGGAGTACCCGGATCGTACCTTTTGGTCCGGATATTTCATCGGCTGTATTTGCCTTGGGGTTTGCCAACCGGGCGGCCATGTCATTCGGCGCTGTTGAGCCCGGCGACTATAAAAAGATCCTTCTGTATAACAAAAACAGGATCTTTGCGTTTGTTAATGCTTTGGGTGATGTGGGAACGCACTGGGCTGCTGCGGCGGCCGGGTGTGTGAACTGGGGTTTTCCGACCTTGGCCGATACCGACATTCCCGAAATTCTGCCCACCGGTATCTGTACCTACGAACATGTGGTGGCCAATGTGCCCCATGATGAGATCTGCCAGAGGTCGGTGGAAGTTCGGGGGCTCAAGGTCACTGTTTCCGAAATCGACATTCCCTGTGCCTTTGGTCCGGCCTTTGAGGGCGAGCGGGTCAGGGGCAAGGACTTGTTTGCTCAGTGCGGCGGCGGCAAGACCCCGTGTACAGAGCTCTGCAAAATGGCCGACATGAAAGAGATCGACGACGCCAAAGTCGAAGTTATCGGCCCTGACATTCCGGATATGAAGGAAGGCGACACATTTCCTATGGGCGTCTATGTTCAGGTCGCCGGCCGTGAGTTCCAAGAAGATTTTGAGCCGATTATAGAACGTCAGATTCACCACCTGGTTAACTATATCCAGGGGATCATGCATATCGGCCAGCGGGATATCGCCTGGTTCCGCATAAGCAAGTCAGCCGTGGAAAAGGGATTTAGCTTAAAGGATATCGGCGTTGTTCTGCATGCCAAGTTCCACCAGGATTTTGGAAATATCCTCGACAAGGTCCAGGTTACCCTTTACACTAAAAAGAAGGATGTGGATGAGCTGACCAAAAGGGCCCGGGGGGATTACAAACACAGGGATGAGCGGGTTGAAAACATGACTGACGAAGGGGAAGAAATTTACTATTCCTGCACCCTGTGCCAGTCTTTTGCTCCCAATCATGTTTGCACGGTAAGTCCCGAGCGGACCGGTCTCTGTGGCGCTTATAACTGGATGGACTGCAAGGCCTCTTTTGAAATCAACCCAACAGGGCCGAACCAGCCCATCGAAAAGGGTGAATGTCTGGATCCTGATCTGGGCCAGTGGAAAGGCATCAATGATTTTGTCTACAAGGCCTCCAGGGGCAACGTCACCCATTACAACTTTTATTCCATAGTACACGATCCCATGACTACCTGCGGGTGCTGCGAATGCATCGCCGCTTTGCTCCCGACCTGCAACGGCATCATGACGGTGGGCAGGGAATACGCGGGCGAAACCCCATGCGGCATGAAATTTACCACCCTGGCCGGTGTCATGGGCGGCGGGGCCAATTCACCCGGTTTTGTGGGCCATTCCAAGTACAATATTATCCAGCGAAAATTCATCTCCGGAGACGGCGGTCTCTTGCGAATGGTCTGGATACCCAAAGTACTCAAGGAAGAGCTCAAAGAGAGACTTGATAAACGGGGTGAAGAGCTCGGATACCCCAATCTTTATGATATGATTGCCGACGAAACCGTGGGCGTCACAGAGGAAGAGATACTGCCTTTCCTCGAAAAAGTGGGGCATCCGGCGCTTTCAATGGATCCGCTGATTTGATAATCTGTATGTTTCAAGGTTTAAGGAGCATGATCTTTTTGCTCCTTAAACCTTTGATCTTTAAATCAAAACTTGAAGTGTGATCGATTAAATAAGGAGATAAAAATGGCATTAACCGGTATTCAAATTTTTAAACTTCTGCCGAAAACCAACTGTAAGGAGTGTGGTGTTCCCACCTGCCTTGCATTTGCCATGAACCTGGCGTCCGGCAAGGCCGAACTCGACGACTGTCCGTATGTGTCTGACGAGGCAAGGGAACAGCTTGCCGAGGCTTCGGCACCGCCCATCCGGCCTGTTGTTCTGGGGCAAGGTGTCAGAAAGACCAAAGCCGGCGGTGAGACCGTTATGTATCGTCATGAAAAGACTTTTTACAGCCCGACTCCGGTGGGAGCCCTGGTGGGTTCTGACATGGCTCAGTCCGATCTCGAAGGCAAGCTGAAAGCATGGAACGCTTTTCAGTTCGAAAGAGTCGGTTTTAATCTCAGACCCGAACTTGTTGCTTTAAAGGATGTTAACGGCGATGCGGATGCCTTTGCTAATGCGGCCAAAACCATTGCCGAGACTTCAGAGTTTAACCTGGTTTTGATGTCGGAAGATGCAGGAGTGATGACGGCAGGCGTCGAGGCCTGTAAATTCAAGCGGCCTCTGATCTATGCGGCAACCCAAGGGAATATCGATGAGTTCGGCGCCATAGCCAAGGATAACGATCTGCCCCTGGCGGTAAAGGCCGATTCTGTTGAAGAGTTGATACCTTTGACAACCAAGCTCACGGAAATGGGGCTCAAAGATCTTGTCATCGATTCGGGTTCAAGAGAGATCAAACAGGCATTCCAGGATCAGGTGGTCATCCGCCGCGAAGCGCTCAAGTCAGGAAACAAGGCTTTGGGTTTCCCCACCATTACCTTCCCGTGTGAGATGGCTTCAAACCTGGATATGGAAACCTTGATCGCTGCAATGTTTATCGCCAAGTACGGCGGTATTACGATTCTATCCGATTTTTGGGGTGGCAGCCTTTTCTGCCTGCTGGTTGAACGGCTGAACATCTTCACCGATCCCCAGAGACCCATGACCGTGACAGAGGGTATCTATGAAATCGGCGAACCTGATGAAAACTCTCCGGTCCTTGTCACCACCAATTTTGCCCTGACTTATTTTATCGTATCCGGTGAAATTGAAGGGAGCAAGGTGCCGGCCTGGCTCTTGATCAAAGATACCGAAGGTCTGTCCGTACTGACAGCCTGGTCTGCCGGCAAATTTGCAGGTGATGATGTGGGCATGTTCGTGAAAAAATGCGGTATCATGGATAAAGTCAAGCACACGGAACTGATTATACCCGGTTATGCGGCCGCCATTGCCGGTGATGCGGAAGAGGAACTGCCGGGATGGACCATTACTGTAGGACCAAGAGAAGCCGCTCATATTCCGGCGTTTCTTAAGTCAAAATAATGGTTGAGAAAGCAGGATGGATAGAATATTTTCCATCCTGCTTACACGATTGCTGTCAAATATTATTTGCCTCTTTTTGTTATACGATTGCTTACTCAACGCGAGAATGAGAATTCCCGTGGAGGGAATTTGGCAGAATAAAGCGGCAATATTCCTCTTGGCAGGAAAGTTATTAAATTAGTAGATTTATTTAATACTAACATTCCATTATTCCGAGTGCAAAGGAAAGATTTAAGTCTCGAACATCCCATTTAATTAATTGTAAAAACTTCGATTGGCGGGGTCATGCCCCGGTAACAACAGGCGGTTACCGATAAAGAAGGGAGGGTGTATGTTACTTATAGGTGAGAGTTTAAATGTAATAGGTAAAAAGATCGGCAAGGCATTCAAGGAGCGTGATCCCAAGCCGATTCAGGAGGAAGCCCTTTTTCAAAAAGAAAAGGGAATGGATTACATCGACATCAATCTCGGTCCGGCCAAAAAAGACGGCCACGAGTTGATGCCCTGGCTGGTTGAAACGATTCAGGAGGTGGTTGACGATATTCCACTGGTTCTGGACACATCCAACATCAATGCCATTGAGGCCGGGCTAAAAGTCTGCAAGCTGACTCCCATTGTCAATTCCATTATGTGCAGACCTGAGCGATATGAAAAAATGGTTCCTTTGGCTGCTGAATACAATGCGGATTTTGTCGCTCTGCTGTGGGGTCCAGAAGGATTGCCGCGGGATGAAAATGAACGTGCGGCCCTGGCAGTTGAACTTTTATATTTTGCAAATGAAGCAGGCATCCCAAATGAAAAAATCTGGGTGGACGGGATCGTAACTCCGGTTAATATCCAGCAGCCCCAGGCCATAAGTTTGATGGAATTTCAGGGGATGCTCCAGGATATCGCCCCGGGCGCCAGGAGCACCTGCGGGGTATCGAACGTATCCAACGGAGCGCCTGATCATCTGCGGCCGATCCTTAATCAGACTTTCACGATAATGCTCCAGAAATACGGCATGGAATCGGTGATTGCCGATCCGCTTGACGATTTGACGATAGCGATCGCCAGGGGCGAGCGCCAGGATATCGTGGATTTGATTTATGGCATCATAGACGGCGATAAACCGGATATGGCGAGCCTTTCAAAAGAGATGCAGGATTTTGCTAAAACTACCAATGTAATCCTCGGGAAGTCTCTTTACTCGGATTCATGGCTTGAACTCTGATTATTAATTTTACAAATAACTTGCAAAAAAGCCTCTCCATTTTGGAGGGGCTTTTTTTATTGACTATTGTCGATTGAAGATTGACTATTGTCGAGTGGATGTTGAAATTTATTGTCATTTTCGAGTTATAGCCTTTCCGAGCTCTCCGGGGCGTGAGTCCTGAGGGCCGAAGAGCAACTAACTAATTCTCTTGAAAAAAAACACTGGATCTGATAATAATTAAAATCGAAGGTTGACGATTATTTAAGGTGAATTCCCCGGTTATTTAATTTTCAATCTTCAATCAACAATTTTCAATTATTAGGGGAGTTTGATGATACAATCAAAAGCACTTGAGGTTAATATAGCAGACTACCATGTCGATGTCACCATCGATGAAAAATATTCAATTCTGCAAGAGGTGATGTCTAAATATTACGGCATCTTGGAAGGATTGAACACCCTGCTGAAAGAACTCTCGCATCCTTATAAAAACTGGAAGTTCATTGTGCATGAAGCGAGAGTTTATTCCCTCGATTATTTTCATCTTTTAAAAAGCCATCCAAAGGGACCTGAAGCCACAGAGCTGTTATTGGATATTTTTATACGCGCGATTGAATCAAAAAGCGATATCGAAGTCAGGGCCGATGCTGTGGACAACTTTCTCCTTTTTATTCAAAAAATCATAAAGGAATCCGGCTCCGACTTTAAAAGATTCAAGCCGTTGATCGATGGCTCATTTAATCGTATTAGAGCTTATGATGGGGATGATTTCTTTTTGTTTGTTAAAAGTTTCTATCAGATAAGGAAACTGGTGGATGCGCTTTTAAATTATTCATCTGAAATTGCAGAGGGTTGCAGTGCCGTCAATCTGCTTCTCATAAAATATTCTGATCGTATCTTCAGTTACTGGCTAACCGAAAAAGACCCTTGGACCTGGTTTGAACAAGAGGCCGATAAAGTTGATAACCGGGAAAATTTAAAGAAATTTTTTAAGATTATATCCCACAAACAGATCAACCAGTATAAAAGCAGACTTGAAAAGATCGCTCAGTCCAAAAACATTGAATCCGAAGATGTTCTGAAAAGACTAATACAGCTTCCCGGTTACGATCAGTTTGTAGAAACGTACCGGAAAATTCCTCAGAGTCTTCTGGATGAAAGTGCTAAAACTGTTCGGGGCAACCGGTGGAAGCTTATTTTTCTTTTCCATATAATGAATATTGTCGGACTTTCGATGATTCATGAGGAGGCGTTGCGGGATATCAACAGAACATTGAGCTGGCTCATTGCTCATGAGAGCAATCTGAATATCGGAAGCCTGATTCATAAAACCTTTTCCATATTAAAAACCAGAGCCGGTAAATACCCTGCAACCGCATTGAACTGTATTTTGAATATGGGGAAAGGAGTTTATAAAACGGATGACAGCGACCTTGTCGCATTTTTTATCGATTACGTAGTCGATTTAGGCTTTCAGTCACCCATGATCAAAGGTGTGGGAAACGACTGGCAAATAGAGTTTAATACCGCTCATATTCTCAATATAAGGACATGGCTTGAGCTGATTGAGCTGAATCCCATGTGGTCAACCCGGCTTCTTTCATACCTTATCATCCATCTTTCTGTCTGCGGGGTGTTTATTAAAGATATAGACCTTTTTCCCCGGGATATTACCCGGTTATTAAACAGCGGCATCGGCCCTGTCTATAACCTGGCCAAGCAGCTTTGCAGACTTTTTCCCGTGTACTTTAACGATATCGGTGCAGAAGGAAAACTCAGGGATATTTCTACGGAAATTGATGAAATATCGGGTCGAAGAGATCCGCTTATACATTTTTTGCGCAAGCAGAGCCATGTGGAAAGCAGTAACCGAATCATCGATTTTATGGAGGCAACCTTTAATTTTTGGGAAACAAAAGAAAAAGGTCCTTTAGAGCCTTTTGTTCCACCAGATATTTACCAAGAAATTAATACCCAGGGGCCATGCATCGATGGGGTTCACCGGGTAATCTCACATCTTAAAGAAAAGGGGGTCTCTTTACCTGACGGACTTATTACAATTAAAGACGATCAAATACAGCGCCTTGTTGAAGGGGTATCCGGCGTATCAGAGCAAGATTCGAGGAGGGTGGAACTTGCCATAACCTTTTACAAACTTTTGAACCAGAAATACAACCTCGATTTTATCGAGATAGAAAATTATCTTGCTCAGCTCAGGTCGGAAGCCTTTCCTGATTTGGACAGGCTGCAAAAAGCTCTGGCAGAGCCTGATTTAACTAAGAAGATTTTCGGGCTCCTCGACTACCTGGAAGCGTTGAAAAAAATAATACTTTCAGATCAGACATATGAAATAAAAGAGGATATTTATAAGAAAAGACATATTACCATAGATATCCCTTCCATGTACGGCAGCTATCGCGAAATGAAATTTGACGCACTGGGACTTACATTTCGAATAGAATCTCTGGTCAATGTTTTTTTTGAAGAACTTGTCGAAAATGTTGATCTTAGCCTGGTAACAAAAGCCACCTTTTTTCAGATTTACGACCGATTAAACTTGTTTTTTAAAGCATTACAGATCGATGGAATCCCATCAGTTGAGATTGAACGTCAGCTTGACATGTTGGCCCATTCACTTGAAGCCAGAGGATTCACTTTTACGCAGTATCTTGATATTTTTAAGGGGTTTGCCCAAGCGGTACGGAATATCATCAATGATTATTTTAATAATATTCATGGAGAAAATCTTAGCCAGGTTCTGTCTCAGATATCTTTTGATCAGATTCTGCCGAAATACCTCCCACAGAGCGGTGCAATTGACCACGAAAAGCTGGAACACAGGGTCTCGGAAATTTTTTTCCGGGAGCGGATAGCCTTCTCATCGGGACTCCAGCAATTGGATCTGTTTTTGAGCCGAACCTTAAATACCCTTTTTCAGCAATCCAACAAACTGCCCAAGGATAAACTCCAGGATCTTCTCCTTTATGATCCTGAAAAGGCGATGACGTCTATCAACAACGTTCCTAAGCGGGTTTCCGGCATTATTTATCTGGGCAATAAAGGGTTAAGCCTGGTCAGGATGAAAAATTTAGGCCTGCCGGTACCCCCGGGTTTTATTATAACAACTGAAGCATTCCGATGTAGAGAGATCCTTGACAGTTATCCGCCGGCAAAACAGAATTTCAGGGAACAATTAGGGCAACATATCGCTGATCTTGAAAAGGTAACCGGCAAAACCTTTGGCGATCCCAATAACCCTCTTCTTTTTTCCGTAAGGAGCGGATCGTCCATTTCACAACCCGGAATGATGGATACGTTTCTTGATGTCGGGATGAATGAAGAAATTGCGGCCGGAATTGCAGAGCGTACCGGTAATGCCTGGTTTGCCTGGGATAACTATCGACGGTTTCTGCAATGTTACGGCATGGCTTTTGGCTTGGAAAGGGATGATTTTGATGCAATTATCAGCGAAATGAAGCGAAGGGCGGGTATCGGATTTAAAAGAGAATTTGCCGGTATGCAGATGCGGAAAGTGGCAATGACCTATAAGAGTATGATAAAGAATTCAGGGATTGATATTATTGATAATCCTTTTGAACAGCTTTACGTAACCATTAAAAAGGTTTTCGGTTCCTGGGAGTCTTCCAAAGCAAGAGCCTACCGTAAGATCATAGGGATATCCGATGACTGGGGCACGGCCGCTACGGTTCAAGAAATGGTTTACGGAAACATTTCCAGACAATCCGGCGCCGGCGTCATTTTTACTCATAATCCCAGATGGTCGGAAGACAGCTTGAGGTTGTGGGGTGATTTTACTATCGGAAATCAGGGCGAGGATGTGGCTTCGGGTCTTGTGAATACCCTGCCAATATCCATTATACAGCAGGATATCGAGATGAGGGAAACCGATATAACCCTTGAAACCCATTTCCCTGAAATTTATAACGGGTTGAAAGGATGGGTGAATGAGTTGATTCACATGAAGGGATGGAGCCCTCAGGAAATGGAGTTCACTTTTGAAGGTCCCGGTGTTGAAGATTTGTACCTGCTCCAGTGCCGGGATATGGCCATTCGAGAAAGAAAGAAAGTTTTAACCTTTGACCTTGGAGATATTACGGAGGATAAATTATTAGGGCATGGTATCGGGGTCAGTGGCGGAGCGATGAGCGGGCGGATCGTTTTTGATCTCAAAGAAATCGACCACTGGAGAGCTGTGGAACCGGAAACATTTTTAATTCTCGTAAGGGGAGATACCGTACCTGATGACATCAGGGAAATATATGCGGCGGACGGCCTTCTTACGGCCCGGGGTGGAGTAACATCCCATGCTGCTGTTGTGGCCTACCGGCTTGGCAAAACGTGTATCGTGGGATGTGGCAATCTTATCTGCAAGGAAAAAGATAAAAGCTGTCGATTTGACGAAGTGGTTCTTAAATCCGCGGACCATATCAGTATTGACGGCAGTGAAGGGTCGGTTTATAAAAACATAGCAAAGGTAAAAGGAGCGTGAAGAATTGAAGATTGACGATTGACGATTGACGATTGAAGATTAGAATATTGACGGCTTGGTAAACGGTCGCTTTTCCGACTTCCTGCAAATTCATTAATCTTCAATTTTCAATCGCAAATTATCAATTTAAAGGGGGGTATGGGCATGCAAGCCGAAACTAATAGCGGAATAAAACTCGGTATAAACGGATTTGGCAGAATCGGCAAGCTTTCTGTCTGGCACCATGTGGCACGAAAATATTTTAGTGAAATTATAGTCAATATCGGACGTGAAGCCGGATCATCGCTGGAAGATATCGCCCATTATGTGGAAAGGGATTCAACCTATGGTTTGCTCCGCGGGTTTTTGTATGGCCAAAAAGCAGAGCCGCTAATCAGTGCTCCGGATGAAAAAAGCGGCTCCATGACTATTGACGGTGTCAGGGTTCGTTTTTTAAGGTCATCCAGGAATCCGGCTGAAATAAACTGGAGAGAATATGGCGTAAAACTTGTTGTCGATACTACAGGACAATTTCTTGACCCGACCCTTCCTCCGGATCATCCAAAAGGGGCTGCGCGCGGCCATCTTGAAGCAGGGGCCGAAAAAGTGATTGTCTCTGCGCCCTTTAAAATAAAAGACAAAGGCAAACCCATGCCGGACGATGCGGTAACCACGGTCATGGGTATCAATGACAATGTTTATGACCCCAGGCGCCATAACATTATTTCCAATGCATCCTGCACCACCACCTGTCTGGCTCATATGATAAAACCCCTTATTAATACGTTGGGTCCTAAAAAGATACTTTCCGCTTCCATGGCAACGGTGCATGCCGTCACCGGATCACAGCAGGTGTTGGACAGGCTTCCAAAAGCAGGAGCTGCCGATCTAAGGAAAAACAGAAGCATTATGAACAACATTATCCTCACAACCACAGGCGCCGCCAATACGCTTAGACTTGTAATTCCGGAAATGGAAGAGATCGGGCTCATTGCGGAATCTGTAAGAGTGCCCATCTCCACGGGTTCTCTGATTATACTGGTGTTGAATCTACAGGAGGAGTTGTCCGGTGAACCGATAAGCAGGGAGTTGATCAATGATATATACCGGCAGGCGGCATCCCATGATCTATATAGATACCTTCATTACTCTGAAAAGCAGAATGTTTCAGGGGATATCATTGGATTGCCGAGGGCTGCCGCCGTGATTGAGGGCCATGAAACCCATACCCGTACTGCCGATCAAACCGTTGACCTGGAGAAAGTACCGGGATTGGAAAAAGAAATTTTAGGTTCATTAAAGGATGTAAGCATCAGAATACCGATAACACAGGCTGTAATATACGGCTGGTACGATAATGAAATGGGAAGTTATGTTAATATTCTCGGCGACAGGACGGTTTCAGTGGCTGAAAATATGTAATTTCACATGGGCGTTTCACGCTATAGCACCAATCATCTGCAGACACATTTTCCTTCCCTTTTATATTCCACGCTCTGGGTTTTTATAACCAACCCTTTGCGTAGGGTATAAAGCAAAATGAGAATGATTTTCCCTTGACAAAAATGTTATCTGAAGATACAAAGCTGCAAGTTATTTCCCCATTCAGGAATGAAAGTTCATTTTAACAACGGAGATCTTATGAGTGCTTTGGATAATAATGCTAAAGAGATTGCGGAAGATGCCGGCGGCGAGGGTGTTGCAACATCGTCCCCGGAAATAAATCAAAAAGAACAGGATAAGGGATCTGCGGGGCCGGTTATCCTGTTTTTTATTCTCGGACTGTTTGCAAGTCTTATTTTGGGATGGATTATTTTCCCCAAGCTGCTTTATTCGAAAAAAAAACAACCGATCGATTTTAACCATGCACTGCATGTGGCGGAAGTTGAAGACGGGTGTGAAAGCTGCCATTTCTTTCGAGAGGACGGCACCTATTCCGGGGTTCCGAAACTCGACCAGTGCATTGACTGCCATGAAGAGATCCAGGGAGATAGTCCTGATGAGATCAAATTCGTTGAGGAGTATGTCTCCAAAGGAAGAGAGGTTCCGTGGTTGATATACTCACGGCAGCCTGATTGTGTATTCTTTTCCCATGTCGCCCATGTCAAAGTTGCAAAAATGGACTGTGTTACCTGTCACGGCCATATTGGGGAATCAGAAAGTTTAAAAATTTATGAAGAAAACCGGATTACCGGTTACAGCCGTGATATCTGGGGAAAAAGCATCGGCGGTTTCAAAAAGAATACCTGGGACCGGATGAAAATGGACGACTGTGCTGAATGCCATCAAGAAAAGACCGCCAACATTGAAAGAACAGATGTCAAAACTCCCACAAACAGGCTGATCGACCATCTCATAGACGTGGTTTATCCTGGCACATCAACTTCCGGCAAGGGGAGCAGTGTTCAGACAGAAAAAGGCGCCTGTTTCATATGCCATAAGTAATTGAATATTTTTGATTGAGGATTTAATAGATACTTTCAATTTTTTAATAAAAAAAGAATGCTAACAGAGCTTTTGACTCTATCTAAAGAGGTAAAATAGATGAAGATTGGTAGAAGAAGTTTTCTGTCGTTTTTATTTGGGGGTGCGGCGGGCACAGCCCTTTCCCCATTGCCATGGAAATTGATGGATGACAGCTCCATATGGACACAAATGTGGCCGTGGACTCCTGTTCCGGAGGATGGTGAAGCCAGTTATGTCAATTCTTCCTGCAGCCTCTGTCCCGGCGGTTGCGGTATTACTGTCCGCAAAATCGATGATCGGGCGGTTAAAATAGAAGGAATGAAAGGGCATCCTGTAAATAACGGCGGGCTGTGCATTCTGGGACTGTCAGGCCTTCAGCTTCTATACGGCCCCACGAGAGTCAAGACACCTTTGAAAAGAGTGGGAAAAAGAGGCCAGGGAAGTTGGGAAAAAATCTCATGGAAAGATGCCGTATCACAGGTTGCGGAAACCCTCGGTGACTTAAGAGAGAAAGGTCAATCGCACACGGTCGGTTTTATTTCAGATTCAGATCGCGGAACAGTGCCCCGGTTGTTTGAAAGGTTTCTGACTGTTTACGGTTCTCCCAATCTAATGCGCACATCATCAATTATCGATTCCTATGAGCTTACCCTTCACCTTATGCAGGGTGCTCAGGCATTGCCCGGATTCGATTTTGAAAACGCTAACTTTATCTTAAGCTTTGGAAGCGGGATATTAGATGGATGGGGATCACCGGTGCGGATGTTCCGGGCCAACAGCACTTGGTGTAATACCGGCGGCAAAGTGATTCAGATCGAACCCCGTCTGTCCAACACCGCAGCCAGGTCAGATAAATGGATTCCCATTAATCCCGGGACCGAAGCGGCGCTTGCCCTGGGAATTGCCCATGTAATTATTAAAGAATCATTGTACGATGCCGAGTTTATTAATTATTATTCTGAGGGATTTGAGGATTGGAAGCGTTTTGTGCTCGATGAATACGGTCCGGATAGCGTTGCAACAATTACCGGAATCGACAGTACAACAATCATCGCTCTTACCCGCAGCTTTGTCCGTGCATCCAAGCCGTTGGCAATTTGCGGCCGTGGTCAGGGAACTACACCGGGCAGTCTTAATGAATGCACAGCGGTGCACGCGTTAAACGCTCTTGTCGGAAATATCAATAAAAAGGGAGGGATTTTTGCTGTTGCAGAACCTGATTATATCAACTGGCCTGAAGTAGAGATGGATGCTACGGCAGCAGCCGGAATGCAAAAAGATCGATTGGATGGTGCCGGGAGTAAAAAGTATCCATTTTCCCGTTACCTGTTAAATCGTCTCCCCCAAGCCATCAACTCAGGAGAAAAATATCCCCTGAAAGCACTTTTTGTCGCCGGTGCGAACCCGTTATACACAATGTCCGACAGCAAAGCAGTGAAAAAGGCCTTTGACAAGGTACCGTTTGTGGTAAGCTTCTCTTCTTATATGGATGAAACGGCTCAAAACGCTGATCTGATCCTTCCGAATCATACCTATCTTGAACGCTACGAAGATATACCCACGCCCGCAGGAATGTCCAAACCTGTTATCGGCCTTTCGAGGCCGGTGGTTGAGCCCCAGTTTAATACCAAACATACCGGAGATGTCATAATTCTGTTAGCAAAAGCTTTGGGAGGGACTCTATCGGACGCTTTTGCGTGGAACAGTTATGATGCATGTCTTAAAGAAACTTTGGGCAATAAGTGGCAGGTCATGGTTGAAAAAGGATTCTGGTCTTATCCTGATTTTTTTGTTCAAACCCATGAAGAATCGTTTGATACGGTTTCCGGGAAATTCGAATTTGCACGTAAAGAAACCGGATCCTTGAAACAATTTAAACCGGTTAATCTTGAAGGTGACAAAACGAATTATCCTCTTTTGCTTATCCCTTATGATTCCATCAGATTAGCCAGCGGTGTCATCGGTGATCCGCCGTTTGTTATTAAAACGGTTGATGATACGGTTCTCAAAGGCACGGATGTTTTTATTGAGATTAATCCGAAAACAGCCGGGGAGCAGGGTCTGCGCGAGGGCCAGCTTGCCATGTTAAGCACGCCTGTAGGTAAAACAAAAGTTAAAGTACATCTTTATGACGGCATTATGCCCGGGATTGTTGCCCTGCCCAGAGGACTGGGTCATACAGCATACGACGAATACCTGGCAGGTAAAGGAATAAACTTTAATGAACTCATCGGTCCGGTTGAAGATCCTGTTTCAGGTTTGGATGCTGCCTGGGGAATCAGGGTCAAACTGGCCAAAGCCTGATTATATTGACTATTGAAGATTGACTATTGAAGATTGAAGATTTTTTGGTTCATCATTTAATCGAAAATCATCAATCCAAAGAGGTTCTGATGAAACACAAGAAAGCCAAAAAGTATGGAATGGTTATAGACCTGGATAAATGTACCGGTTGCGGCAGTTGCATGGTTGCCTGCATGGCTGAAAATAACGTGCCCTTTCGGAAGGATGAATCAAACAAACTTCTTAGCATAACATGGATACGTGTCTACAAGTTGACCAACGGGAAACCGTTTCCAAATACAGATATATGCTATCTCCCGAGGCCGTGCATGCATTGTGAAGGACAACATGAAGGGCATTCACCCTGTGTATCTGTTTGCCCGGCGGTTGCGACGGACTACAACAGTGAAACCGGAATTGTCAGCCAGATTTATACTCGCTGTTTCGGATGCCGGTACTGTATGGCTTCTTGCCCGTATAAAGCTCGCTATTTTAACTGGTGGGATCCGGTCTGGCCGGACGGTATGGAAAAATACTTAAGTCCCAATGTTTCACCCCGCATGCGAGGCGTGGTTGAAAAATGCAGCTTCTGCTTCCACAGGTACCAGATGGCAAAGGAAAAGGCATTCATGGAAGGAAGGCGCGAACTCAAAGAGCATGAATATCAGACGGCTTGCACTCAGGCATGCCCTGCCGGCGCCATTACATTCGGTGATCTGAATAATCCGAATCATGCCGTATACCGGATGGTAAAACCCGACCCTAAACACCGCGGTCGGCCGACCAATCCCAATGCATTCCGTTTGCTGGAAAGGCTGGGTACCAACCCCAAGGTCTACTATCTTTCGAGCCGAGAGTGGGTCAGGCGGGTCGGTGATAATTATCTTGAAAACGAGGCTAAACTTAAAAAGACGGTGCACCAGGGTTAAAAAGTAAAAATGATATATTCAAGGAGTACATAACATATGGATTCTGCATTAATACCCAGGGGAGTTAAGCGCTGCCCATTATGGCAATTTTTTCTATTTATCAGTGTAGTCGGCGTGGTCCTGTTATGGGGCGTTTATGCCATGCTGCTTTGCTGGATTAAGGGCCTCAACCAGACCAATATGAACGATTACTATGGTTTTGCTATATGGATTTGGGCCGACCTTACGGTTATCGCTGTCGGCGGCGGCGCCTTTTTTAGCGGTTTATTAAGATATATTTTTGGAAAGGATGAGCTGAAGAGTATCATCAACTACGCGGTTCTAATTGGCTTCATCTGTTATAGCTCGGCGCTGCTTGTTTTGGCCTACGATATCGGGCAGCCCCTGAGGGGCTGGTTTATTTTCTGGCATGCAAATGTTCACTCTATGCTGACTGAAGTGGCATTCTGCCTTTCCTGCTACTTCGGTGTTCTGACCATAGAATTTATTCCGCTTATTCTTGAAAATCGCCAGATCGACAGGGTGCCGTTCTTTCATCATCTCAGCCACAACATGCATGAAATCATGGCGGTATTTGCAGCTACAGGGGTGTTCCTCTCCTTTTTCCACCAGGGATCCCTGGGCGGGGTTGCCGGTGTTTTGTACGGGCGCCCGTTTGCCTATCGGGAAGGGCTTTTTATCTGGCCCTGGACCTTTTTTCTATTTACCTGGTCGGCAGCCGCCTGCGGGCCGTGTTTTACAATTCTGATTACTAAAATTACCGAAACAGTTACACGCAAAAAGCTGGTTAAGGATAGCGCCGTCGAGCTTCTGGCCAAAATTTCAGGGTGGATGATTCTGACTTACATTATTGCCAAGACTATAGATACTTGGTGGTGGATAACCGTTACAGCACCTTCCTTGGGACAAACGCTGATGGATTTTTATTCCAATAACCCCTTATACGGAATCTGGATCCTGTTTGCGGAAATAGTAATTTGCGGTTTTGTTCCGGCGGCGATTCTGATTACTAAAAAAGGACGAAAAAATTCTGTGGCACTTTGGATTGCCGTGATCCTGGCTGTTGTCGGAGTTTGTATTAATCGTTGGGCAATGGTGCTCCAGGTCATGGCCGTTCCGGTGATGAGCTTTGATTATTGGGCAATGTATTTCCCGAGCTGGCAGGAAATTGCCACCACAATACTTCCGGTGGCATATGGTATTATTCTGGTAGGGCTGGCACACCGTTATTTGCCGGTATTTCCAGATGAGTCGGAACTGAATCCCATTGAAACGTTGCCGGCTGAGGAAGAGGAAGCGGTTGAACCGCCAGTTGAGTTGGAACAGGAATTAAAGCCGGCTGAAGCTTAAAGAGGTTAGGAGGAATATTTATGTTTCCATTTAATTTTGAATGGATTTGGGATATGGGCCATGTGGTTTTCATGGGTGGTCTCTGGTACGCACTCACCATTTTAGGCATCGGCATGACCTACTGTATTATAAAGGCCGCCATCGACGCATGCAGGGGGAATGACGAGCATCACCATTAAGATGCCAAGATTTTTCAAGGTTAAAAGCGCTTGCCTCAACATGAAACCGGGGAAGCGCTTTTTTGTTTGTGCGGGGTTTATATGGATAAGATTGTAATTCAAGGGGGACGTGCTCTAAAAGGAGAGGTCAGGATAAGCGGCGCGAAAAATGCCGCCCTTCCAATTCTTATTTCTTCGCTTCTTACGGATGGATGGAATACGTATTCCAACGTCCCGGACCTGAAAGACATACAAAGCACAAAACTTTTGCTCTCGAGTCTTGGGGCCAGCATAGAATCAGACGGTGATAGTATTAAAATAAACGGCGGCGGCATGTGCAATTACGAGGCGTCTTATGATCTGGTCAGGAAAATGCGAGCCTCTATTCTGGTCCTGGGTCCGCTTGTGGCAAGGCTTAAAAAGGCCAGGGTATCACTTCCCGGAGGATGTGCCATCGGCGCACGCCCCATCAATCTGCATCTAAAAGGACTTGCCCGTCTCGGCGCTGTGATTGAATTAAAACACGGATACGTGGAAGCTTCCGCCGACCATCTGATAGGGAACGAAATTTATCTGGACATTCCAACCGTAACCGGTACGGAAAATCTTATGATGGCGTCTGTTTTGGCCAAAGGGGTTACCGTGCTGCGAAATGCGGCCCGTGAACCGGAGGTCGTTGCACTTGCCGACGTTTTGATAAAAATGGGCGCAAAGATAAAGGGGGTCGGCACGTCGGTCATTACCATAGAAGGGGTTTCTTCCCTGAAGCCGGTATCCGTTTCCATAATGCCCGACCGAATAGAAGCCGGCACGTTTATGGTTTCGGCAGCCCTGACCCGAGGGGATGTAACTATTTTAAATTGTGAACCCAACCATCTTGAAGCGGTTATCCACAAGCTAAGACTTAGCGGCGCCCAAGTAACCGTCGAGGATAAAAGTATACGGGTTCAGGGATCTGATGAAATTGCAAGTGTTGATGTAAAAACGTTGCCGTATCCGGGATTTCCCACTGACATGCAGGCTCAGTTTATGGTATTGATGTCAGTTGCAAGGGGGGTTAGTATTATTTCTGAAACCATTTTCGAGAACCGTTTTATCCATGTCAGCGAACTCAAACGGATGGGGGCCGATATTAAAATATCGGGGAATACCGCAATGATCACCGGAGTGCCGGCGCTTTCCGGTGCGCCGGTGATGGCTACGGATCTGAGGGCCAGCGCGTCACTGATTCTGGCCGGTCTGGCTGCTGTGGGTACATCCGAAATTAATCGCGTGTACCACCTGGATCGCGGATATGAATCGATCGAGAAAAAATTTGCCCGACTTGGAGCCGCCATTAAACGAGTAAAAGTGTAACTCTTTGAACATTAAAGCTTTTTGAAAATAGTATCCGTTCACAGAGTAATTGAGTTCGTGGAAATTCTAAATCCCAATACATTTACCCTGTTAAATAATGCTTTGCATTAAATCTACGATTTATTTAACAGGGCAGGCAAATCACAATGACCGAAATCCAAAGTTCCAAACCAAAAAACAATCGAAATTTAAAATTGATGAATTCGTAAAAAGTCGTCACTCCGGTGAAAACCGGAGTCCAGATGCTCTACAACTGCTTGAATAGACTGGATTCCGGCTTTCGCCGGAATGACGGAAAACGGTATTTTATGACTTTTTACGAGACCATCAATATTGGAAAAATCGAGTTTGGGTCACGCGCAGCGCAGGCGCTTGCGCCGCGTGTTGGTTTTTGGAATTTGAGATTTGTTTGGAATTTGATGCTTGAGATTTGAGATTTAATTGATCTTTGACGCTTGGAATTTGTGATTTTAAAAAATCCGTGAACGGTTACTAAATCTGAACAGAGAGGCAGCCATGCGACCTGTATGCCTGATAATTCGTGATGGGTGGGGGTATAGCGAAACCCAGGAAGGCAACGCCGTTATTGCGGCAAAAACCCCGAATATAGACAGATACAAAAACAACTATCCGTGGACGCTTCTGGAATGTGCGGGTGAGCCTGTGGGACTCCCGGACGGCTATCAGGGGTCATCCGAAGTGGGCCACCTCAACATGGGGGCCGGGCGGATCGTTATCCAGGAACTCAAGCGCATTGATGACGGCTTGCGCACCGGTGAACTTTTTGAAGTAGAAAACTGGAAAAAGCTCATTGCCAATTGGACGGAACACAAGAGCCGTCTTCACCTTTTGGGTCTGCTGCAGGATGAGGGGGTACACGCTCATCAGGAACATCTCTTCAAAATTATGCGCCGGGCGCGGCAAGAATTTCTCGAGGGCTCAATCATCATTCATCCTTTTTTAGACGGGCGCGACACCCCGCCACGCAGTTGCATGGAATACTTGGCAAAGCTTAAAACCGTGATGGAGGAAGTGGGCGGCTGCACCATTGGTACGGTCATGGGCCGGTACTACGGCATGGACCGTTCCAGGAACTGGAAGCTTACCGACATGGCGTATCATTGTATTGTTGCCTGCGAAGGTCGCAAATCCACCGACGCGGAAACTGCGGTTAGAGAGTCGTATAACCGGGACAAAACTCCGGATGGTGTTGAGATGTTCGACGAATATATTCCGTGCTATGTGATCGGTGACTATGACGGTGTCAGGGATGGCGACTGTGTTTTGCACACGAATTACCGCCAGGATCGTGCCATCCAGCTCTCTATGGCATTTGTCGATCCAAAATATCCGGGCAAACTCAAGACAAAGCCGAGGGTGGCTTACGTTGGTCTGACACGGTATTGGGACGAGTTTACGGAATATATGCTGGGGGCCATAGACAAGAGCGGGGGTATGGAGAACCTGCTCGGCGAGGTCATTTCCAATGCCGGCATACGTCAACTGCGTATTGCCGAGACGCAGAAGTTCCGGCACGTAACCAGTTTTTTTAACGGTAAAACAACAACGCCATACCGGAACGAGGACCAGGTTGAAGTTCCGAGCCGCTTTGACGCGGCCACCTTTGCCAGCCACCCGGAGATGGAGGCGTACAACGTGACGGAAGAACTTCTGAGTCGTCTACGGAACAATCCTTACGGGTTTATTGTGGTAAACTACGCTAACGGTGACATGGTTGGCCATACCGGGGACATGAACGCGGCGATCAGAGCCATCGAAGTCGTGGATCAATGCGTGGGTAAACTTGTCGATCATCTGCTCGAACTTGATGCACATATTCTTATTACCGCCGACCACGGGAACTCCGAGCAGATGATCGATTATCAGACCGGCATGACCAAGACCAGCCATACCCTCAATCCCGTCGAGTTGATCTACGTGGCCGGCGATTCACCGGACAGGCAGCTTCTGGATCGCGGCAAGCTTTCGGATATAGCGCCCACGGTTCTTTCTTTGCTGGGGCTGGATATACCCGTGGAAATGACCTCCCAAAACCTGATCATAAACGATGATGACCGCCGGTGAAATCGTCCGGACTAAAATGTTTCATGACAGATAATATTTACTTCCGTCCGGTTGTTCCCCTGCTGTTTTCGATGATATCAGGCATCACTGCAGGTTCCCAATTTTCGGGTCATGGTGTTTGTGCTTATCTTATCGCTCTGGTATTTTTATGCTTGATTCTTTATTGCCTAAACAAAAACAGGAGCGTTATTTTTATTCCCCTAGTGCTTTTTTTCGCCCTGGGATACCTTTCCATTCAGCCATGGATGGATCCAAAATTTCCTTCCCATCACATTATCCACTTTAAGGATGGTCATTCATGGAAAATTACCGGTATTATTGACACACCGGTTGCAACATATTCCCATCGACAAAAATTCATTCTGCGCACCGAGACTCTTGATGGGAATAATAAGCCTTTTCCTGTGACCGGAAGGATTCGCTTAACTGTTTCAGGGAACGGCCCTAACCTCTTAATTGGGGACCGGATTGTTTTTTTCGGCAGGATAAAATCGATCAGAAATTTCAATAACCCCGGAGGATTTGATTATAAGAGATATATGGCTTTTCGAAAAGTTTATGGAACTGCCTATGTCTCAGCGCAAAAGCTTACCCTGCTCAAAAGAAATTCAAAAACAGGAATCAGCATGATTATAGCGGACGCACGCAGAAAAATTTCTGATCTCATCGACAAAACAGGGCAGGGAACGGAGCAGGGTGTATTAAAAGCATTGATCGTGGGGGACAGAAATTCAGTTTCTAAAGATTTAAAACAAGCATTTAACCGCGCAGGGATCGGTCATCTTCTGGCCATTTCAGGACTTCATATCGGTATTGTGGCCACCGGCGCATTTTTAATTTTCAAGTATCTGCTTTCTCATATTAAATTTTTGTTGTGGCATGCATGGACTAAAAAGGGGGCGGTAATCTTATCTGTCATTCCTGTATTTATATACGGCCTGCTCTCAGGGATGTCGCCTTCCACCCAGAGAGCGGTCATCATGGTTACCGTGTTTTTGGCGGCATTTTTATTTGAAAGAGAACATGACCCCATGAACACCCTTGCAGTGGCGGCACTGCTGATCCTTGTTGTTCATCCGCCGTCGCTATTTTCAATTTCATTTCAGCTTTCCTTTACCGCTGTTTTTGCAATACTATACGGCCTGTCTCGAGTGCGGATTCCATGGCAGTCTGATTCAAGGGGGATTAAAAAGCCAAAACGTATTAAAGTTGCGATAAAACTGTTTTATTTTTTCATGGTTTCTTTTTTTGCTATCCTTGGCACCATGCCCCTTGCCATGTTTTATTTTAACCAGATTTCTCTGGTCGGACTTCTTGCAAACTTTATTTTTGTCCCTCTGATCGGTTTCGTGGTGGTTCCTCTGGGTTTGCTGGCCGTGTTTTTATATCCGCTCACCGGTTCGGCAGCTTTAGGGTGCCTCAAGACAGGTGCTTTTGTTCTGGCACAGGTAATGGGTATGGTTAATTTTTTTGCGGACCTGCCTTTTTCGGCTGTAAAAACCGTAACCCCCAGTTATTTTGAGATTGGCTGTTTTTATATCCTGATTTGGGCGATTTTAAGCCTAAGATATGTGTCATCAAAAACGGCGGCAGAAAAAGATAAGGTCCCGGGCGAAAAAGACAACGCGCCGGGCAAAAGTTTTATACAAAAACCGGCGGCAATCGTTGTCCTGCTGGTAATTTTGGCTTTGAGCGCCGATGCCTGCTACTGGCTCTATAACTGCTTCTGGCATGATGATCTCAGGGTGACAATGATAGACGTTGGACATGGCAATGCGGCACTTATGGAACTGCCGGAAGGATACAACATTCTAATAGATGGCGGGGGGTTTTCCGATAACAGTATTTTTGATACAGGGGCCAGGATTATTGCCCCGTTTTTATGGCAAAAAAAAATCAAAACCGTCGACACTCTTGTTCTTTCCCATCCCAACAGCGATCACT
>JBARSG010000434.1:0-3582 GCA_049644625.1 Desulfobacterales bacterium
GTGTAAGCCTATATGCCGCCACTCGACAAAGAATTGAATCTGAACTTGAATCGGCACGAAAAGAGTTGCGCATCGGTATCGCTACCGAGGAACGAATCGCTTCAGAGCTGGCAAGACTTAAAAAATCCGGGGATGCATCGTCGGATATCGTTGAAGATTATGAACTTTACTTGAGCCGAGTTCAGGCCATGGTTGCTGAAAATCGTAAGTTGGTTGCGAAAATGGAGGCACTCGATGCCCGGTATGATATCCGAAAATCACCGGATGGGCCAGCATACACGGAGGATACCGAAGCTATGGTGAACCCGGAAATCCCCGAGGAAAAGGTGGTTGATGAAGTGGTCGCGCTGGATCGCCAACTGGACAGCTCTTTGGCCGAATTCGACGAAATGCTCCTCAAGGAATTGGATTTGATCCATGCGAAATCGTCGGAACGAATGCGGGATCTGGCTGAGGAAGCGGCGGCTGCGGCGAAACGCTTGCGTGACCAGGGCATCGAGATAAATACTGATTTTGAGGAAGAATCCGCTCAGTCCGAGCAGGGATCAAGCGAAGCGCAGAAAAAGGCCGAAACAGAGGAAGACGCCTCCGAAACCGGAAAAGAAAATAAATCTGAAGAAGGCAAGGATGATACCAAATTGACCGCCCGAGACAAATTCCGGGAAGGCGTTGAAGGTTCCAGGAATCATCCCAGAAATCGCTACGACCCCAAAGATGATGACATCGTGGCCAGACAGCTTCGCGAAGCGGCGGAAGGAGAAACCGATCCCGAACTCAGGAAAAAGCTCTGGAAAGAATATGAACAATATAAAAAAAATATACGCAAATAAAATAAGGATAGTATCCATTATTCCAACGTACCAATTGGGACAATGCCCCTAACTTGGGTGCTGAGATGAAATTTAGTCTTTATCATAACTTCTTATTAATGGGTTTAATTTTAGTTTTATCCACCGGCTGTGCCACCTATTATGATCAGAAAGTCGGCCCCACTCCCATAATCAAAGCCCAGGAAGAAATCATCGAAGACCAGTTGCTTGATGTGGGCATTCAAGTCTTTGAGTCCGACAAAATTACCGAAAAGCAAGCCAAAGAAGAACATACCAGCCCGGAAGTCAGAAAAGCGGAAAACCATTTCATACCGTATCATTTGAAAAATACCCTGCAGCAGAGCACCTACTGGGGCGCTGTGCGTGTACTTCCCACCGAGACGGAGAGTATCGATGTTCTGGTTAAAGGTAAGATCCTCGAGTCAAACGGAGCGCATTTGGTACTTCAAATAGAGGTGGTCGATGCCACCGGGAAAAGATGGTTTGGTAAAAAATATGAGTCCCAAGCCACGTCCGAATTTTATTCCGGCAATCGAATGGGAGAAAAAGATGCTTATCAGGATCTATACAATGCGATCAGCAATGACATGGCCGCTTATCTCATGAAGGTGCCTCCTGACGAGATCAAGAAAATCCGTACCGTCTCGAAATTAAAATTTGCAGAGGATTTTGCCCCATCCGCCTACAATGGATATCTGGCCAAAGATAAAAAAAACATCATCACCGTCAATCGCCTGCCCGCCGATGAAGATCCCATAATGAACCGCCTGCTTAAAATACGGGAGCGGGAAAACATGTATGTGGATACCTTGAACAGGTACTATGAAGAATATTATTCTGAGATGTGGTCCCCCTATGAGAACTGGCGTAAGCTCAATTATGAAGAAATTAAGGCGATTAAAAAGATCAAGCGGGATGCCACCATGCGCAAGCTGGCGGGTGCGTTGCTGGTGGCAGGTGCTGTTGCGCTGAGTGCGGGGGACGCCAACAACACCGGAGCGCTTCAGGTGGGCATGATCCTGGTCGGCGGTCAGGTGATCATCCAGGGGTTTAATATTACCAAGGAAGCTGAAATCCACTCAGCAGCAATCAAGGAGCTCAGTGAATCTTTTGGAAGCGAGATGCGGACCGTTGTCATGGAATTCGAGGGGCAGCAGTATGAGCTGACCGGATCGGCCGAGGAACAATTTAAACGCTGGCGCGAATTGCTGCAACAAATATATATTACAGAAACCGGCTTCGATCCGGACGTCTCTTCGGAAACCGGAGAAGAGATAAAAACTGAAAATCCTGAATAAAATCAAGCATCAAATCTAATTATGCCGTCCGAAAAATCGACTCAATCTCCTCAAGATCAACAGGTATCCGATCACAACGTGGAAATAATCACGCCGCTCAAGGTACGCAGCCATAGCAGTCAACCGGAGTCATCCCGCCCATTTCGGTTAACTGTAATACCCATTTTACTCCTCCTCACAGTTCTGGCGGCAATGGCAGCAGGCGGCTTTATTTTCATCCGTCATTTATCGAAACATCCGGTGAATGTGAGTGAAGAAACCCATCGGACCGAAAAATCGGAAGTCGACGTCCAAAAGAAACAGGTCCCGGATGCCACTCGGAGGACCAAATTACAGGTCGACCCTTTGACACCGTCGGCACCCGTAACTCTCGACCAACAACAGACCATGGAACCGCAACAAACGATTAATCCTGCAAAACGGGCTCTTGAAAAAGAAAAGGCGGAGAAGGCGCTGGAAGCGTTTTTAAAACTAAAAAAAGGGATCGAAGAAAAGGGCGTGGCTGAATGGGGCGGTAAAGAATATGAGGAAATGACAACCCTCGGCCGGGAAGCAGATGAGCGGTTTATGGATCATACGTTTTTGGCTGCCGCTGAAAAATATGCGCAAGCCGGCAGGAAAGCAGCCGAGTTGGCCGACACGACCCAAGCTGTGTTTCAAAGACTGCTTGAGGAAGGTCGGAAGGCTCTTGAAGATGGTGACAGTAACATTGCCCAAAAAAAATTCCGCACGGCCTTAATGATCGAACCGTTCAGTGATCCGGCCCAACGAAATCTGGAACGGGCTGAGAAGCTTGATGCAGTGAACCGTCTGGTAGAATCGGGCAAAACCCATGAGAAAAATGACCGGTTTGCTTTTGCCCACACCGATTACCAGGAAGCCCTGAAGTTGGACCCTGAATCCAAAGAGGCTCAAAAGGCCGTAAACCGAGTGAAAGAACGGATCGTCGGCCAACAGTTTCAGAAACTCATATCAGATGGATTGACGGCATATCACGACGGCCGTTATCAATCTGCCAGGACCCAGCTTCTAAGAGCAAAATCGTTCCGGCCCGATTCACGCGAAGTACAGAATGTTCTATTACAGGTTGATGAGGCAATCCGGCTCTCTAAAATTGAAAAACTGCGACAGAAAGCGATGACCGCCGAGAAGACTGAAGATTGGGAGCAGGCCCTTAGATCTTATCTGGCGGTTCTTAAAATTAACCCCAATATAAGCTTTGCCGTACAGGGTAAAGAACGCGCTCTGGAACAAATTCAGATCGGCAAGCGGATTAGGTTTTTTCTTCAAAAACCCGATGCGATGGAATCAAACCCGCAGCTTCAAAATGCGGTACTTGTAATCGAGGAAGCCGAAAGCTTACAACCGAAAGGACCGCGACTCAGCGAACGGTTGGATGAACTAAAGGCTCTGGTGGATGCCGCTCGGACCCCCGTTAAGGTGATGATCGAATC
>JBARSG010000435.1:0-5026 GCA_049644625.1 Desulfobacterales bacterium
ATTGAGGAATGATGAAGAGAAAGAAGCGCAATCGCAGAGATACTAAATTAGAATCAGAAGCTGCGGAATTCTTGGTACTGGGGCGCTTGCTCCTCGAAAGAATAACAGCTTTCAAGACCTACACAAATTTTCCTGGCTATGATCTCATCGCAACTTCGGCTGAAAACAATACTTCAGCGCGCATACAAGTTAAAAGCCGATACAATACAAATTGGGACGGCTTCATTATTAAGAACTTCGACTGCGAATTTGTTGTATTTGTTGCCCTAAGCAGAGGTTACTCAAGGCCTAAAAAGGATGGCGATAAAGGTGTCAGGGAACCGGAATTTTATGTTTTCCCGATATCGTATGTTAAAAAGGTCAGAGACCCTAATAATGAATGTCTAAAAAGTGGTGTCAAATCTTGAATAGTGAGTAGCGGCACTTTATTCACTAGTCAAAGGCACGACACCTAGTTACGCATATGTGTTGTTTCTCTGGCTGTAGTGCCCAGACGTGCATAAGTTTTTGTTCGTCGAGTGGCGATAATGCCGGCAATACAAATCAGGACAGCGCCTGCCCATGTCATAGCGTCGAGAGATTCGCCCCAAAATAACCAACCGAGGAAGGTAGCAAATACCACGTTCCCGTATGTTAATGGACCAACCTGGGCCGCCGGTGCGAGACTGTATCCTTTGGTGATCAGGATTTGCCCAACTGCGGCCAACATGCCGATAAGGACGAGTAAACACCATATCTTTGGTTGCGGTGATTGCCAGGACCAAACCAGGGGCACAGCCGAAATTAAAGTGCCCAACGTGGTGAAATAAAAAACGATTCGGATCGTAGGCTCAGATGCCGACATTCTTCGGATGCTGACCATGGCCAGAGCGGCAAAGATGCCTGCCGCCAAAGCCACGATTGCAATCGGCTGAAACACTCCGATTCCAGGCTTGAGAATTAAGAGGATGCCAATAAAACCGATAATTATCGCCCCTCGCACCTTCTGGGCAACAGGCTCACGGATCCATACATAGGCAATCACCGGAATAAACAGAGGCGTGGTAGAAGCGAGTAGGCAGGCTTCGGAGAGCTGCAAGTGAGCGATTGAATAGAAAAAACAGTACATTGCCCCAAGCCCCGACAAGCTGCGCAGCAGGTGGAGTTGAAAGAACGATGTTTTGACTCCTCCAAGAGGACGGCTGTACCAGATCCACGGCAGAATGAAGACGAGAGCGCAGAGGTTGCGAAAGAAGACAACCATTTCATTTGTGAGCGAAGTTGAGACAACTTTTATCAGTGCCCCCAACGCCGCAAAAGTGAAAGATGCACTCAAGACGAATAGAGCGCCTGCCAAAGGCTGATTGCGATAGGTTTTTGCTCGAGAAGTGGGGTTCATTTGACTCTTAAACACATTAATCCAAAGCATTCAATAACAGACCCGGGAAATGGATTCAACCGAAAAAGTACCAGCAGGCAATACTATGACAACCCCCCAAAATTAAAAGCAATTAAATTCAAACCTTGACCAGTGATTAAAAAAGAAGTATAAAATACAGCGAGCATTTTAGGGCCTCGGAAAAAATAAATTCCCCCATCTTACTTGTCTTTTGGCTCGAATTCTTTGTTGCACCAACGGATGAATACGTAAAGTATGCACCAGTTGGTGCGCCTCGAATTCGAACCAAAATCCGGCCTAATCTTGGGGAAATTTATTATTTTACGAGGCCCTTAAGAGCCGGGAGATCGAATGTCTCTTGCCCAATACCTCAAAAGCTTTTCCGCCTAAGAATAATTTAGGGATTTTTAGGACGTACATCAGATTATAATTTTCTAATCGCCAGTTAGAGGAAAGACATGGACACGTTAACAGAGCTTTTTTTCAAACAGGTAAACAGAATTATTGAAAGAAAGTATTTTATATCTGCGGGCCTGAGCGAAAGTGATTTTATAGACAACCACATAATGCCTTTAAAGCAATTACTTGACAAAAACAATGTAAATACAACATTAAAGGAAAATCGTATTCCAATTTTAGTTGTTGTGCCGGATACCATTGTGACGCTATGTTACCAGCTTGAAAAGATCAGAGAGAGTATCAACGAAACCCAATTTAATTATATAATCAAGCCCGAGTGGTTCAAGAATGCCGAAGGCGTGTCGACTCCGGAGACACCTTATTTGCTGTTTGATGTAGAAACCGGCTATACAAAGAGGAATTCACCCCCTAAGAAATGCGTCAAGGCTTTCAACGATGAAGGAAGATCGGCTTTAACTATTGACGAGGGCATCGCTCTTATCACCCATTTCCCTGAAGTTCTGGCAAGCCATTGGATAGATCTACCAGGCTCGGTATTGATCCATAAATTGGCCGGAGAAGATGCTATGAAACGCGGCATGCATGCCTCATTACCGCCTGCTTTTGCTAAGGAAACTTTTGTTCCAGCATTCTACTATAAATACTACAACAGTCTGAGGCTTTTCTATGTATCACAATCCCTGGAAACTCCATATTCGGGATCGGCCTCCTGTGCAAGACGTTCATCTTTCGGGGCCAAGGTCAAACCTTGATCCTTGATTAAAGTAGTATAAAATACAGGCTATTTTTTGTTCCAATTAGGGTTTCTCAATATGAATTCCCTCCGGTAGACGACTCGAATTTGAACACAAGTGTTTATTTTATGTGGCCACCCAAATGGATAAAATCATAGAAATTCAAGATCTGATAAAACAATTCGGTGGATTTACGGCTGTGAACGGAATTTCATTTTCTGTGAACGGGGGTGAGTTTTTTGGTCTGCTTGGTCCCAACGGCGCCGGCAAAACCACAACGATCCGAATGCTGTACGGCTTTTCACCACCGACTCGGGGTAAGCTGCTTATCTTCGGTATGAACATCAACACTCACTTCCGCGAGATTAAAGCCAGAATTGGTGTTTGTCAACAGGAAAACACCCTGGATCCGGACTTGAGTGTAGAACAAAATTTACACGTGTTCGCCGGATACTTTTTAATCCCCAAAAAAGAGGCCGCCGAACGGTCCAGGGAGCTTCTCGATTTTTTTGCCCTGAGCCATAAAAAAGATTCCAAGGTTATGGAGCTTTCCGGTGGAATGGCCCGCCGGCTGATTTTGGCCAGGTCGCTGATCAACCGGCCGGAACTTCTGATATTAGACGAGCCCACGACCGGGCTTGATCCCCAGTCCCGGCACCAGGTCTGGGAAAAACTGGAAGAGCTTAAAAAGACCGGGTTGACCGTCGTGATTACCACACATTACATGGAAGAAGCCTCCCGACTCTGTGACCGTCTGGTTATTATGGATCATGGTGAAATTCTGGTGGATGGCAGCCCTGAAGACTTAATCGACCGGTATGCCGGTAAAAATATCATCGAAATCGAAGGACCGGATCAGGCCCTGATCGAATATGTAAAAGAACACGCCATTGAGCACGATGATCTTGGCCGACGCCTGATATTGTATGAGCCTGAAGGAAAGGGTCTGAACAACACCATTCGAGAACGATTCTGCAATGAAAAGTGCATTTACCGCAACAGCACACTGGAAGATGTATTTTTACGTTTAACGGGAAGGGAACTTCGAGAATGATTGATCCTGCTCTATTTTCATTGCGTTTTCTGAGGGTGTGGGAAAGAAACCTGGTGGTTTACAAGAAAATCTGGAAGGTGAACTTTCTGACGCCTCTACTTGAACCGCTGTTCTATATTCTGGCCTTCGGTTTGGGCTTCAGTGGCTTGATCGACAATGTGAAATACGGTGGGGTAGATCTTTCATACACGGAGTTCATTGCACCAGCATTGATCGCCACTGCTGTAATGTGGAATGCGTTTTTTGAAACTACCTATGCATCATTTGTCCGCATGTATTATCAGAAGACTTTTGACGGCATGCTGGCAACACCACTGTCGTTAGAGGAAATCATCATCGCCGAAATTGCCTGGAGCGCCACCAAGTCGGTGGGTGCTGCGACGATCATGTTAATTGTCCTTGGTCTAATGGGATTTGTTCAGTTTCCCGTTGGACTGTTGCTGATTCCTTTGGCATTTTTCGGCGGGTTGGCTTTCGGAGCCATCGGCATGTTCTTTACAGGGATCATCCCGACCATCGACATGTTCAATCTTCCGATATTTCTCTTCATTACACCGATGTTTTTGTTCAGCGGAACCTTTTTCCCTGTTTCCAATCTGCCTGTATGGGCGCAGCCCGTTGCACTCGCCTTCCCTCTCTACCATTTGGCCGAACTGGCCCGTCGGTTCAGCATCGGAACCAACGAAATTTCACCGATCATCAGTATCGGGTACTTAACCGTATTTTTTCTTTTCTTTACAAACCTTGCCCTCGGAGCAATGCGGAAAAGATTGATTCAATAAACATCCGCTCCAGGACAATATGATCTAAAACACTAACCCGTTTGCTTCGGCACCGGGTTATTCATTTTTTTATTACATCCTTTTAGCCTTATCACCCGGCAATGAAATTAATCTTGCCATAAATTTCGTTTAATATAAAATAGACACCATATTTTGAAGGGATAGCCAGGCCAGGCGAAAAGTAAGTTCCCGGCTGCCCTTCCCTTCAAATATGGGGATAGGTCAAACCTTGATTCTTGATTAAAGTAGTATAAAATACAGGTAAGCGTTCATAGGCTCCCTGGTGAAATGGGAATTGCCCTTCACTACCGTGCCCCAGTAAAACAAAAAAGACAGAAGTTTTCTTGCGAATATTTGAGACACCAAACAAACAATATCTATCCTATGTAGAGGTAACTTGCCATGGCTATTCCAGATTACCAAACGATCATGCTGCCGCTTTTAAAATTTACCGGTGATGGTCAAGAGCATTCTTTGCGTGAGACAATTGATTTCCTTGCTCATAAATTTAACCTCTCCGATGAAGAAAGAAAAGAGTTGTTGCCGAGCGGTTCACAGGCAACCTTTGACAACCGAGTTGGTTGGGCCCGCACGTATATGAAAAAGGCGGGGCTGCTGGAGTCTACCCGAAGGGGCTACTTCTGCATAACAGCGCGAG